>NZ_VPBP01000010.1:0-97923 GCF_013418685.1 Acinetobacter sp. YH12129 | reverse complement strand
GATCTTCTGCACTAAAAACAATGCTCAAGTATAAATGCGAGAACGCAGGCGTATTGTTTGAAGAAGTCCAAGAAGCCTATACCACCCAAATCTGTTCGTGCTGCGGTGAGATCACCTCAAGTAGTCCAAAAGGTAAGACAGATCTTGGAATAAGAGAATGGGAGTGCATGAGCTGTGGTACAGCTCATGATCGAGATATAAACTCAGCTCTAAACATTCTTGCGCTTGGGCATAAGCGTCTAGCTGTAGGAATCACCCTCTTTTAAGGGGGTGAGGATGTCAAGCTGAGTGTAGTTTCAATGCAAAGCGACCATTGCCTATCAAATATTGGGACCGGGCGGGCTATGTGATCTATTGTGCGTCGATTTCAAAATCTTTATCGCCTTCTTATCGGGTGGGGTGGTTTTGTCTTCCACCACATTTGCAACATTTGCGTCCCAAATTACTTTTGCAAAATAATTCGGTGAATACGCCTTTGCAGTTAGGACTTGCCGATTTGATTTTTAGTCGTGCGTATCGCCAACATCTTGCTGAATTGCGTCCTAAATTAATGGTGCAAGTCGAGCAGTATCGTCAGTATATTTACGATGCTTTTCAAGGGGTTGATATCCGTCTAAATCGGCCTCAAGGCAGTTATGCACTGTGGTTGCAGATGCCTGAACAAATAGACAGTTTGGCGCTGTATTACCATGCGCAAAAACGTGGCATCAATATTGTGCCAGGTTTAATTTTTGGTGAGGACAATCGTTATAACAATTGTATTCGCCTAAATGCAGGGCATGAGCTATCGACAGAAATTCAGCAGGCCATTTTGTTGCTTGCAGATTGGGTGCGAAAGGAATGCATAAACTCAAATACCGTCTAATTTTGATGAGTGTATAAAGGACACAAGAAAGCCTGCATGCAGCAGGCTTTCTTGGCTTAGATTTTTGCCGTTAAAAATCAGCTTTCAGCACAATTCGATAACGAACATTTCCTGAATGCAAACGTTCAATCGCTTCATTCACCTGAGACATGGGATACATTTCAATTTGTGGTGCAATATTTTGACGTGCAGCGAATCGAAGTAATTCACGCAGTGCTGCAGGAGAGCCTGTTGATGAGCCAGTGACAGATTTAGCACCGCTGATCAACATTCCTGCAGGGATTTGCATCGGCTCAAGTGCTAGGCCAAGCATGTGAACGCTTCCATTCGGTGCCAAAGTCGAAAGATAGGCTTGCCAATCCAACGTCACATTGACCGTGCTTAAAATCAAATTGAACTTCCCACGCTGCGCTTTAATTGCAGCAAGATCACGACTATTCACCACATGGTCAGCCCCCATAGCTTTAAGTTCATCGGTTTTATCTAAGTTTGAGCTGAATGCGGTAATTTCACAGCCCCAAGCTTTGAGCAATTTAATCGCCATATGACCTAAACCACCAATGCCGATCACGGCAACATGGTGAATGGCCTGAATTTGGTGCTGTAATATGGGATCAAATACCGTAATCCCGCCGCAGAGTAGAGGACCAGCACTGGTTGGATCGAGATCATCTGGAAGGGGAATAACCCATTGCCAGCCCGCACGGACTTTGTTGGCAAAGCCACCCGCATGACCGACGATTGTCGCCGTCTTGGTTCCAGTACATTGCACTTGGCGACCATCGATACACGAGTCACAGTGTTGACAACTTTCTGCTGTCCAGCCAATGCCTACACGTTGTCCGACTTTGAGTCCTTTTGCTTCGCTGCCGAGTTGGGTAATGGTTCCAATCACTTCATGCCCTGGAACCACAGGATATACCGAAGATTTCCAATCATTTTGGATAATAGAAATATCTGAGTGACAAAGACCGCAATACTCGACTTTGACTTCAACCTGATGGGCTTGTAATTCACCTGCATCAAATTGGTAGGGAACAAGGGCTTCACCACTGTTCATTGCTGCATAGGCTTGAATTGTATTGTCACTCATTATTCTATCCTTTCTGTTTTTGAGGTCATTCTGCGTGCGTGTATTTAAAGTCACAGTGATTTTCATGATCATTGACCATGCCGATAGCTTGCATCAGAGCATAGCAAGTCGTTGGGCCGACAAATTTAAAGCCATGCTTTTTTAATGCTTTGGACATGGCCTGACTTTGAGCGGTTTGTGCAGGGGCGCTGCGATATTCAACTACATCATTATTGGCAATTTGACCTTCGACAAAATTCCAAAGAAATTCCACCGGATGAATCCCTTGGGCTTTTAACTGTTGCCATGCTTTGGCATTATCACGAATGGCAGTGAGTTTGCCGATATGGCGAATCAAACCTGAATCTTGTAATTTTTCTTGTAATTGTAGGTCACTCAACGCTGCGATTTCGGCAATGGGATATTGAAAAAAATGCTGCTGATAGCAGGCCCGCTTTTTCAGCACAGTGATCCAAGACAGCCCCGCTTGTTGTCCTTCAAGACATAGCATTTCAAAGAGATGCTGCTCATCAAAACTAGGTTTAGCCCACTCAGTGTCGTGGTAGGCAATATATAAAGGATCTTCGGAGCACCAAGCACAGCGTTGTATCGTCATGTTGAATGCTCCTTTTGACTTAAATTTTAAAGACAGTCCATTGATCGTTTTTATTGTCCCAATACAACAGTTCCGCTTGATCGAGATCGGCAAATTGAATCCATACATCTTTACCCGATTTGTCTGCGTAACCGGTGCTGATGAGTAATGCTTCTTCAGTGATCTCCATGATCCAGCCCTGATAAGACTGTCCATTGAGGCTGATTTTTTGTTGATTACCAGATTCTGCAAATTCCACCAGACGATTGATCAACGCTTCTGACATGTATGTTTCCTAAAATTAACGTAAATACGGATAGGGGTTAACGGCATTGCGACCTTTACCACCCAAGTAAATGCCATAATGCAAATGTGGTGCAGTATGTCGAGCATTGCCAGTATTACCTACATAGCCAATGACATCACCTTTTTTGACATAGTCGCCGACGTTTAAGCCACGTTTATGACCATCAAGATGCGCATAATAATGCCAAGAACCTGCGGGCCCCATAATCCATATCACTTTACCACCCAAATTGTTATTACGTAAGTCAGCAACTAAACCTTCTGTAGCACTGAGAACTTTTGTTCCACGTGGAACAATAATATCAATGCCTTCGTGGCTTCGTCCTTGGCTACGCGCTGCGCCCCAAGTGTCCTTGAGCTCACTTCGTTTGACTTGATGAACAGGAACAGGCAATTGATTGGATAAACGCATGTTTTGTAATTTTTTCACTTCATGAGCAGGCAATGTACTGCCTGATGGTTTGGGTGGAGTCGACGTACAGGCGCTGAGTAAAAGCAAAATAAAACCAATACCGCCGAACAACCCTTTGCGAAGCTGAAAAAATCCTTGAGTCACATTTGTCCCTATTCAATTGATGAGCAGTTCAAAACTATGGCATAGAATGGCTTTCGAGTTCTAGCGTAGAAATAAGTTTTTTCATGGCGGTTGGAATACCGAGTGCAGTGGCTTGTATCGGGGTATACCACTGTGCGTTGCATTCAATGGCTAAATGCTCTTTTTGATCGGCAGCAACGGTAAATACAGTAGCTTCTAAAAGCCAAGTGAAGTGGGTAAAGCTATGTGATATCTGCACTTGAGTGGTGGTAGGTTTCAGTCCAAGTTGCTGAGTGTAGGATTGAAACTCATGGGGTTGATCAAAAATAGGTAAACACCACAGACCGCCCCATAGACCGCTATTCGGACGTTGTATCCACAGCCATTCTCCTGCAGATTGAATCAGCATGACTTGAGCCTCTCTCACTGGAACAGGCTTTTTAGGCTTTTTATAAGGTAATTCAGTTTCTAAACCCTGAGCATGTGCTTTGCAGTGCTGTTGCATGGGACAATATAAACAGAGCGGCTTTTTCGGCGTGCATACCGTTGCACCCAGATCCATAATCGCTTGGGTATAATCGTGGTTGCGTTCAGTGGGGCAGAGCTCTGTCGCCAGTTGCCACATGGCCCGTTCATGTACAGGTTTCGATAAATCATCTTCTATAGCAAAGAAACGAGACAATACTCGCTTGACGTTGCCGTCCATAATCACGCCATATTGTCTTAAACCCAAAGACATCAGCGCACCCGCAGTAGACGGGCCGATGCCCGGTAGCTCCATCCACTGCTCAAGATTGCTTGGAAAATGTCCCTGACGTGCAACAATACCCGCGGCTTTGTGTAAGTTCCGAGCCCGTGCATAGTAGCCTAAGCCAGCCCAATAGGGCGCCACATCATCCCAAGAGGCATGGCCTAAATCTTCAACAGTCGGAAACCGTTGAATAAATCGATCAAAATATTGTAGGACAGTTTTGACTTGGGTTTGTTGCAGCATAATTTCTGAAACCCACACTTTGTAAGGGTCATCCTTCACTTGCCACGGTAAGTCATGACGACCATGGACATCAAACCAGTCGAGAAGGGCATCAGAAAAGTTAAACATGCAATACAGTCAAAATTGAAAAAACCTGCCTAGTATACATCTTTCAATAGTCATTCTTTTTGTTCAAAACGAAAACTGTATATCAGGGGAAATGCAAAAATAGTGGCCATCAAAAAAGGAGCCGAAGCTCCTTAGTGAGTGTGAATTTTTAAAGTTTAGCTTTTAAAGCCCCAGCGGGTATCGAGCGCCAATGTTTGGTTTTCATAACGTGGAATAATGTGAATATGCACATGTTCAGTGGCTTCGCCAAAAACTTGTCCATCATTAAACCCAATATGAAAGCCAGTAGGTTGATAGCGTAAATTTAATTCATTACGCGCTTGTTCAAGTAAGGACATTAAACTTTTACGTTCTTTATCAGTAATTTCAAAAAATGAACCAACATGACGTAGCGGGACAATGACAGCATGCCCTTTAGACAGTGTATGTGGTTCAGGAAGTACAACACCAAAATCATTTTTTGCAATCACGTCATATTCGTCAAAATTGCAATATGGACAATTGAGTTCTGTCATTGTGCTCTCCTCATTTTTATAAATTAAATATTGGTATTGGTTCTTAGCGCTTTAAGAACTAAGCTGGCGTGCTAACAAAGCATACATGGCCGCTAAGCTTTGTTGTTCTGCAGCAGCGTTATAAGCTAAATCTACGCCGTTTGCTTTGGCGCGTTCATCCGCCATCGGGTTGCTAAAGCCATGTTTTGCACCTTCAAAAATATTGATTTGATACTGCACTTGGGCAGCATCCATTTCATTTCTAAAGGTTGCAACATCATCTAAGCTCACCATCGAGTCGAGCTCACCATGTTGCACTAAAATCTCTGCTTGGACTTGTCCTGTTTGTGCAGGAGTCGCTGTAGCAAGTGTTGCATGGAAGGTCACCACAGCTTTTAATGCAGCACCTGAACGAGCTAAATCCAGCACGACTTTTCCGCCATAGCAAAAGCCTATAGCTGCGAGTTTATCTGCATTTACTTCTTTTTGCTGTGCCAAAGTGTTTAATGCAGCAGACGCACGGGTCACAATGGTGTCGGCATGATCAAAAGTTTGCATCATCCATTCATAAGCTTGCTTGGCATCTGTGGTGACTTTTTTGTCACCATACATATCCAAAGCGAAAGCAGCATAGCCTTGTTCAGCCAATTCGCGCGCACGTTGTTCGGTATATTCATTGCGTCCCCACCATTCAGGGGCAACTAACACACCTGCGACTGCAGTGTCTGACTCTGGTGCGGCAAAATAGCCAAAAAGTTGAGTTCCATCAGCTGCTGTATATTGAATTTCGCGAGTCTTAATTTTAACGGTCATGGTCAAATCCTTATGTGCGGCTACGCAGTTGATGAAGATTTAAAATAAAGGGAAATTGGTTTTTGTGAAATAAATATAAGATATCAATGTGAATTTTAAGTCAAATCAATCAAAAAAATTGTAAAAGAAAATAATGGAACGATGAAATATTGAGGAGCATCGAGATTTGTCGATGCTCCTGAAGGGAGTAGTTATTTCGGGAGAACTTCAATGAGCTCTACATCAAAAATCAGCGTGCTGTTTGGCTCAATGACGTCTGCTGAACCAATTTGACCATAGCCCAAATTGGCAGGAATGAAGAAGCGATATTTTGCACCTTCTTTCATCAACTGTAGACCTTCTGTCCAACCCTGAATGACTTGACTCACTTGGAACATCGCAGGTTGGTTACGTGCAATTGAACTATCAAAAACAGTACCATCAATTAAGCGACCTTCATAGTGAACTTTCACTGTTGAATTTGCTTTGGGTGACTTACCTTTGCCAGCTTGAATGACTTGATACTGCAGGCCAGATTTCGTGACCTGAATGCCCGGTTTTTTGGCATTTTCAGCAAGGAAAGCGGCACCAATGGTGGCATTCGCATCCGCTTTTTGCTTCAGTTCAATCAGTTGTTTCGCTTCGGTTTGCTTTTTATATTGGGTTAAGGCACGGGTCATTTCTTCATCTGTTAATGACGAAGCTTGACCTTTAGAAGCTGCCTTTAAACCTGCAACAAATGCATCAATATCCAAATCCTTAATGGATTCAGCATTACTGCGTCCCATTAAATAACCAAAACTATAACCCACTTGTTCTGCAGCACTACTTTTATTACTGACATCTTTGGCAAATACAGTGCTTGAGCAGAATGCCAAACACAACATACTGATCTGTAATTTCATGACCGAGTCTCAAAATAAAGCAGGAGAGCGAAAAGCTCTCCTGTACCGGTTTTATTATTTAACTTCAATGAGTTCTACATCAAAAATTAAAGTACTGTTCGGTGGAATCGTTCCCGGAACACCTTGAGCACCATAACCTAGGTTTGAGGGAATATATAAAGTAGCTTTGCCACCTTCCTTCATTAACTGCAGACCTTCAGTCCAACCCGGAATTACTTGGTTCAACGGAAATTCAATTGGCTCGCCGCGCTGTACTGAACTATCAAATACTGTGCCATCCACTAACTTACCTGTGTAGTGAACTTTAACAACTGATGTAGCTTGCGGTTGTTTACCTGTACCTTCTTTCGTTGTTAGGTACTGTAAACCAGAAGCAGTGGTTTTAACCCCCGCTTTGCTTTTGTTTTCCGTTAAGAAATTATCACTGCTACTTTGTGCTTGCTTATTGCTTTCAAGCTGCTTGTTTTGCATTTCTTGCTGGAACTCAGCATATGCTTTTTGTAATTCTTCTTCAGTATATGCAGGTTTTGCACGAGCATGGCCTGCACGAACGCCAGTGACAAAGCTATCAATATCTAATTCTGGAGGCGTTTGATGGGCAACTTCATAACCAAGTGCATAACTGATTTTAGCGACAGCAGAAGCATTTGCAGCTGGTTGAGTTGATGTTGCTGATTGCGTAGCAGGTGTTTTAGTTGCATAGTAAACAGGAACAAGTGCGGCACCGCCGAGTAATACAGCGACAGCGATAGGTAGGGCCTTACTCATATATTTTCCCACAATTATTTTATATGTAAAAAGTTGCTGAAATTCTAGCAGACTTTTCCTGTTCAGCGCTTACCTATCTCTATGATCAGGTAAGGTGCAGGAAAGATCATCATAGTCATGTTCTTATTTTTATACTATAACGGTATGAATATATAAAACATTTTTTATACAGAAAGATGCATGCAACATAAATTTCGAAAATAAAAAAAGCCACCGTATTCGGTGGCTTTTTTGAATAGGCTTGAATTAGTCTTGGTCTTTTGAAGCTTTATAACCATAAGAATAGTTATAGCCATAACCATAACCATAACCAGCTGAGCTACGTTGAATGTCGTTTAAAATAATACCATTGACCTTCACACCCACTTGTTCAAAGCGGTTCACGGTTAACTCTAGTTCTTTCAACTGAGTTTTGGCATAACGAGCAATCACCAAATTCACACCAGCATATTGCGAAATAATGATACCGTCTGTCACCGCAAGTACAGGAGGGGTATCAATGATCACATGATCAAACATCGGTGAAATCAAATCTAAGAATTCTTTGAATTTACCAGAACTTAAAAGCTCAGATGGATTAGAAGGGCTTTTACCACGAGTAATCACACTCAAATTTGGAATTTCAGTGGTTTTAATGATGCTGTCTAGATCACGCTGACCATTTAAATACTCAGAAAGACCTGGTTGGTTGTCATGATTGAAGTATTTGTTCAAATAACCACGACGTAAATCGGCATCAATAATTAAAACACGTTTATCGCTTTGCGCAAGAATCGTAGCTAAATTGGTTGAAATAAACGATTTACCAACTTCTGGTGCTGGCCCCGAAATCATGATCAGGTTATTTTTTGCAGATGTCAGTGCAAAGTGAATGGCAGTACGCATACTGCGCAGGCTTTCAATTGCAATATCATCGCTATTTTTAACCGCAAGTACAGGAATGGTCTTTTTCTTCTTCAGTAACTTGATGCGACTTTCCTGAATAGGGGAACGTGGCACAGTGGCATAAACCGGAAGATCAAGGGTGTTCTCAATTTCTGAAGAATCTTTGATTCCTGAGCGTAGCATGTTACGTAGTAGTGCAAGTAATGTACCGAGGAAACCACCAAGAAAAATTGAAAGTATCAAGATTTGTAGTTTTTTTGGTGCAATTGGTTCAATAGGCTCTACGGCAGTATCCACAATACGGACATTACCAATTTCACCAGCTTTGGCAATACGAAGCTGTTGGTAAGAATTCAACAACGCTGTATAAAGTTGTTGTTTCACTTCAACTTCACGATAGAGCTGTAAATAACGACGTTGTAGGTCTGGTAATTTTTTTAAGGTGGCATTTAGTTCAGCAATTTTGCTATTGATTGCACCCAATTGAGCATTCATTTGTTGCATCACTGGATGCTCACTGGTGTACTTCGCAGAAGCTTCAGCAACTTTTTGCTCTAATTCAGCTTTTTGAGTTTCAAGAGTGACACTTTGAGTTAAATAGAGTTCAGATTCTTTAGTGACATCGACAGTATTAAACTCTTGACGGAATTTGTTAAATTCACGTTCTGCGACATCAAGCTGTTGTTTTAATTCAGGGAGTTGTTCGTCTAGGAATTTTAATGTTTGTGCACTTTCAGCCGAACGTCTTTCAATATTTTGATGG
Source organism: Acinetobacter sp. YH12129 (assembly GCF_013418685.1). Classification (NCBI taxonomy): domain Bacteria; kingdom Pseudomonadati; phylum Pseudomonadota; class Gammaproteobacteria; order Moraxellales; family Moraxellaceae; genus Acinetobacter; species Acinetobacter sp. YH12129. Next base: position 88,841 of record NZ_VPBP01000010.1, on the reverse strand, counting down.
CTGTAGGCTGCTAAAATGGCATTTAAAACTTTTGTAATATGTTCTTTATCTTGGCCCTGATAGTTAAGGCCAAGCACGCCCGTCATTTTTCCTTTTTCAGCAACCGAATAGTTTGCCAAAATGCTGTCCACAGCAGCTGGTAAAGATTGCTTTTGAATCAAATAATGATCATTGAGTTGGTCACGGGTGTAAATAGCAATATCCCACTGTCCGTCAGCGGTGCGTAATGAATTATCTTGGTTTAATTTACCCGTTAAAATGATTTGCTCAGTTTTAAGATCAGTTAATGTAAACTGATTATCTTTAAAGCTGAGATCAATATTTTTATCTCGATATACTGCTGGAATATTAAACTGTCGAATATCAAAACTTTTTTCATTGTCTTTAAAAGTTACTGATTTATTTTTATATTCAGTCACATAATCATGTGGAGAAAATAGGCGATCAATAAATGAATTCTCTGTACCCGAAACTTTAAGATCAAGATGCAAATTTTGAATCACAGTACCTAGAACTAAGCGTGATTTTAAAATTTCAATTTCTGCTTGAGCTGGTTGCTTTTGATCAATCATGCCTGATAGATCACCCAAGAGTGCTGCTGAAGTTCCTTTACTTTCTTCAACCTGTACCAGTGCATTTACTGCGTAGGTATCAGGCGTGGTTCTTAAATAAAGTAGGGCACAAACGAGACTTAAAATTACACATAAAGCAATTAACTTCCATTGTGCAATCAGAGAGAAAAATAATTCTTTTAAATCAATTGTATCTTCTGTATTGGTATTTTGGCTCATAATCGTACATCAAAAGTTAAATATGTTTAGTCCAATCTGCAACGCAGGATTGGATCAGTTCTGAGGTTTGGTCAAAAAAGGCTTGATCGTGCTGGTATGGGTCAGGCACATTTTTACCTTGCCAATGACCTAAACGAAAAGTCTTACCCTTTGCAAATGGCCATGTTTGTTCAATATGCTTTTGTTGATTTGAACTCATGACTAAAATTAAATCTGATTTTTTGATCAGTTCAGCATTTAATTTTTGGGCAATATGTCCACTCATATCGACGCCAATTTTTTGCATACAGTATTGGGCTTTATCGTCTGCTGCGTGTCCAATCATCCCTGCGATTCCCGCTGAATAAATATTCAGATTGGGATGAGCTTTTTTTAGGAGATATTCTGCCATAGGGCTTCGGCAGATATTACCTACGCAGACCACCAAAATATTTTTAAATAACATTATTGGCCCAATCTGTCCATGTTGTAGATCATATTTGAGAAAGGAATCACTTGATTGATCACACGCTGCCAGCGAGCTAAACCAGATGCATCAACATACACAATATCGTTGCTACGCATTTTGAACTGGTTTGCGAGCCCAAAGTCACCGATACTGGTTAAATCTAAATGGTAAATTTCAGTCATTGGGCTATTCATATCGCTACGCACTACGTAGATTTTACCTCGACTTGCTGAAAGCGAATTTAGCCCTAGGCTCTCTCCGAGCACATCACTGAGGCTCATGCCTTGATCCCGCATAGGGACAGGTTTATTTTGACCAGATTCACCCATCACATATATTTTTTGATTTTCGCGTGAATTGACATAAATCGTATCATTAGGTTGGATGAGCAAATTATGTAGTGAATAGCCCGCTTGTTCTAATTGGATACTGTTTAAGTTATAAGTTTGCCCCTGGCGTACTAAGGTAATAGACGTATTGTCACCAAGTTGCGTATTTACGCCGCCAGCAAGACCAAGTGCAGTGTATACACTGGTTGGTTGGTCGGTCAGATTAAACTGACCACCTTTCATCACATTACCTTGGACCGAAAAACGTTGGCCTTGATAGGATAGGACGCGAACAATCACATCTGGGGTTTTTAAGTAACGAGCAAGTTGGCTGCGTAATTCCTGATTGACTTGTGTCAGCGATTTTCCTGCAGCTTTATATCGGCCAATAATAGGGAATTGGATATAGCCACTTTGATCAATTTGGTAGCCGTTTGATTTAATCGCTTCTTCATTGCTTATTGTATTTGTGGGTGGGGTTATTTCAGGGTATGCCCATAAATAAATAGATAAAATATCACCTGAGTTTAGACGATAATTTTGTTGTTGTTGATTGAACAGATGGGCAAAATTTTGCTGATTTACTTGGGCGGGTTGAACAGCTACTAAATTTTCTTGAGTCAGTTTAATAACATTGACTGTCGAGCCTAAATCAGTCTGAAATGTACCTTCTTTAGGAAGGTCATAGGTTTGTAAGCCTGAAGTAATGGCACAACCCGTCATACTTAGACTCAAAGCTAACATACAGCTATAACGATAGTAACTCACTCGAATACAAATCCTATTTATAAAATTTTTGAATCATTAAAATGCGGGTTTAAGTACCCAAATTACTCATTTTAGAATGTTAAGTTTATACTATTCACCTTGTAGAATATAGCTTTACATTTGTTTTAAATCGTAAGTTTAATCAAGACTTGCATGTATGAATATCTTTTAAAGATCTTGTTGTTAGTTGATTTTTTTTTAAATGAGTAATGTTTGTTTTATAGGGGAAATTGTTTAATCCTATAAATATTCTTGATTAAAATTACAGTCGTCATAGAACATCATTACACAATCGAAATTTGATTTTCTGATATAATTTAACGCTATTTACAACATAACGATGATTGATAGTTCATCGATGACATAGGCTTCAGTATGTTACAACTCTCCGAATTAAAAATTGCCATAATCGGATTAGGTTATGTCGGTTTACCTCTAGCTGTTGAGTTTGGAAAAAAAGTTCCCGTGGTGGGCTTTGATATTCATCAGAAGCGTATTGATGAATTACGTAGCGGACGTGATCATACTTTAGAAGTCTCTCCTGAAGAGTTAGCACAGTCGGCTCAGTTAAGTTACAGCGCAAATTTAGAAGACTTAAATGACTGTAATTTTTTTATTGTTACTGTTCCAACTCCTATTGATGAATATAAACAGCCAGATTTAACCCCATTGGTAAAAGCTTCAGAAAGCATTGCTAAAGTGCTGAAAAAAGGTGATGTGGTTGTCTACGAGTCAACAGTTTATCCGGGTGCAACAGAAGAAGTCTGTATTCCTGTTTTAGAGAAGAACTCAGGCTTAATATTTAATCAAGATTTTTATGCAGGCTATAGCCCTGAACGAATTAACCCAGGCGATAAACTGCACCGTGTGACGAATATTTTAAAAATCACCTCGGGTTCTACGCCTGAAGTCGCTGATTATGTTGATGCAGTTTATAACCTGATTATTGAAGCAGGTACACACAAAGCAGCCAGCATTAAAGTTGCAGAAGCAGCCAAGGTGATTGAAAATACCCAGCGCGATGTGAATATTGCCTTAATTAATGAATTGGCGTTGATTTTCAATAAAATGGGCATTGATACCGAAGCGGTATTACAAGCAGCGGGAACAAAATGGAACTTCTTACCGTTCCGTCCAGGTTTAGTTGGCGGTCACTGTATCGGTGTTGACCCGTACTATTTAACGCATAAAGCCCAAGCGATTGGCTACAACCCTGAAATTATTTTAGCGGGTCGCCGTTTAAATGATGGTATGGGGGCTTATGTGGTCACTCAGTTGGTGAAAGCCATGCTGAAAAAACGCATTCAAGTAGAAGATGCCAAAGTTTTAATTTTAGGTTTAAGCTTTAAAGAAAACTGTCCGGATATCCGTAATACCCGCATCATTGATATTGTGAAAGAATTGAAAGAATATCATATTGATGCCGATATCTATGACCCTTGGGTGGATGGAGCTGAGGCTGAACATGAGTACGGTATTAGCCCTGTGCAAGCGCTGGAAAATGCCAAATATGATGCTGTAATTTTAGCAGTTGCCCATCACCAGTTTAAAGATATGGGCGTAGATGCGATCCGTGCTTTGGGTAAAGCTGATCATGTGCTGTATGACTTGAAATACGTCTTATCTCAAGCTGAATCTGATCTTCGTTTATAAGAGGGCATACCATCATGAATCAATATCAACAGGTATGTGAAAACCTTAAAACAGCGCCTAAAACATGGCTGGTAACAGGTGTTGCGGGCTTTATTGGCTCAAACCTTTTAGAAACCTTACTCAAGCTCAACCAAACCGTAGTGGGTTTAGATAACTTTGCCACAGGTCATCAGTACAATCTTGATGAAGTACAAAGCTTAGTGACGGCTGAACAATGGGCGAAATTCAGTTTCATTGAAGGTGATATCCGCAAATTAGAAGATTGCCAAAAAGCCTGTGTAGGTGTGGATTATGTGCTGCATGAAGCAGCTTTAGGTTCTGTACCGCGTTCGATTGCCGATCCAATTTTGACAAACAGTGCAAATATCACTGGTTTTTTGAACATGATGGTCGCTGCGCGTGATGCCAATGTATCAAGTTTTACTTATGCTGCCAGCAGTTCGACTTATGGTGATCACCCCGCATTGCCAAAAGTAGAAGAAAACATCGGTAAGCCATTATCTCCATATGCAGTGACGAAGTACGTCAATGAATTATACGCAGACGTATTTGCAAAAACGTATGGCTTTAAAACGATTGGCTTGCGTTACTTTAATGTCTTTGGTCAGCGCCAAGATCCGAAAGGGGCTTATGCGGCGGTGATTCCAAAATGGACTTCATCGATGATTGCTGGTGAAGACGTGTTTATTAATGGTGATGGTGAAACCAGCCGTGATTTCTGTTTTATTCAAAATGTTGTGCAAGCGAATATTTTAGCTGCGACAACGCAAAGCGATGAAGCAAAAAATCAAGTCTATAACGTGGCTGTGGGTGACCGTACTACGTTGAATGAGTTATATCGTGCCATTCAGGCAGCGCTTGCAACTAATGATGTGAACTTTGAGCGTGATCCTGTTTACCGTGAGTTCCGTGCAGGTGATGTACGTCATTCACAAGCGAGCATTGCCAAAATTGAGCAACATTTGGGTTATGCACCGCAGTATAAAATTGCCGAAGGCATTCAATTGGCCATGCGTTGGTACGTCAATAACTTAAAATGATCTTGAGCAGATGATTGCGAAACTGTTCGCAAAATATCAGTCCATTGGACTGATTACCTTAAGTTTACTGGTCGGTGCGATAATGACATTTATCGCACTTCCTGTTTTAACGCGCCTATATTCTGTTGCTGATTTTGGCGCGTATGGTATTGCTTTGGCGATTGTCAGTGTACTTTCAACAGTAGCTAATTTGCGTTTGGATCAAGCGCTGTTGGTTGCCGAAGAACAAGATAAAAAAAGCCTGATTTTTGAGGGTGCAGTCTTTTCAACGGTGATTGCTGTGATGAGTGGCATCGTTATCAGTCTGATTTTAAATGTTGAAATGGCGTTTGCTGTGGCAACGGGTGTGCTTGCCAATACCTTGCTTCAGAGCGTTTATAACTATCAATTTGCTGCGCATAAGGAATATTTTTGTGCAGGCTTAAATATTTTTAGAAGTGCGATTGTCGTTGCGGTGCAACTGAGTTTGCCACTGTTTATACAGATCAGTCTGGTCAATAGCTACAATGTCAGTTCTATCCTGATGATCGTGGCGATGTTGCTCTACATCTTGAAGTATCAGCTCTATCAAGTCAGTTGGCAGGCTTTTAAAAATTATAAAGATTTCATTTACGCCAATACACCGCATGCCTTGCTGAATAGTTTTTCGCATAACTTGCCGTATTATGTGGTGTCGCATTTTGTCGGTGTGCAGGTGATGGGTTTCTATGCCATCGTTGAGCGGACTTTACGTGTCCCGATCAATCTAATTTCACAAACCCTGCGTCAATTTTTTATTCGCAAATTTAAAGATGTGGATTCAAGCCAAAATGCGTTAAAAGCAAGTGTACTACTGAGTTTAGTTTCACTGCCGTTATTTGCTTCGGTCTTTGTATTGCCTGAATCTTTATATTTATGGGTTTTTGGCAGTGAATGGGTGGGTATTTCGAGTTATTTTCAAATTTTAGCTTTGGGCTATTGGGCGATTTTCTGTAATCCACCAAGCTCAGCTTTTTTAATAGCTAAGCGCAACAGCCAAATACTGTTTAAATTGCAAATCGTTGAACTCATGATTAAGTTCGCTTTATTTGCAGGCTTCTATGCAGTCTTTGCTGATAAAGTGTATATGTTACTTGCGGTGCCTGTGGCATTAATTTTCTATAACTTTGCCATTTTATATGTTGTGTGGAGAAACAAAAACTGATGTTTTTTAAAATTTTAAAATACATGAATTGGTTTGCTTCACAGTGCCGTAAAGTGATGTACAACATAGCATTTGGCACGCAATTCCGTTACTTCGGCAAAGGCTGTACGGTTGATATTAGCGGACAAGTCAAGATCGGTAAGAATGTCTATATTGGCGATCATGTCAGTTTAATTGTTGAGCAAGGCGCAAGCTTAGAAATCGCGGATAACAGTTTTATTGGTGAAAGTTGTTACATCAAATGCTTTGGTGGCAAGGTATCGATTGGCAAAGACGTCAGCATTAACTCGAAGTCATTTATCAATGGCTGTGGTGGGCTGAGCATTGGCGATAACACCCGTATTGGTACGCAAAGCATCATCATTGCCAGTAATCATAAATTTGGTGAACCTGATGTGTTGGTGAAAGATGCGATTACCAAACAAGGCGTGAGTTTAGGCGAAAATATTTGGCTTGGTGCGCGGGTGACGGTACTTGATGGTGTGAAAATTCCAAGTGATTCGGTGATTGGCGCGTGTAGCCTCGTCTCGAAACCTTTGGATGAATCAGGTGTCTATGTCGGTAGTCCTGTTAAAAAAATCAAATCGCTCTGATCTTTTTTTTCATCCTGTATCGTGACTGCGGTTTCCATATCGTAAAGTAGATTTTCAGCGTAAAATATTCAGCTTAATTTTCTCCCTTTTGATTTTCTGATCCTGACATAGGTCATGCGTATGGCATTTATAGTTTCTGCTTTTCGACAGCTGTTTGATCTTGCTTATTTTATGGCGAAGGGCAGTGTGGCTTATGCACGCAAAAAAGGTGTGAAAGTCGGTGAAAACTGCCGAATCTATATTAAAAGTTGGGGCTCAGAACCGTTCTTGGTTAGCATTGGCGACCATGTGACGGTCACTTCAGGGGTGAAATTTATTACCCATGATGGCAGTACCTGTCTAGTCAAAGATGAGCAAGGGAAGCGCTATCAACGCTTTGCCCCAATTCAAGTTGGTTCGCATGTGTTTATTGGGGTCAATACCATTGTAATGCCAGGCGTGAGCATTGGCTCAAATGTGGTGATTGGTGCAGGCTCAGTGGTGACAAAAGATATTCCTGATCATAGCGTGGCGATTGGTGTGCCTGCCAAAGTGGTATCCAGTTTTGCTGATTATCAAGCCAAAATTCAAAGCACCTGTGCCAGTGACAGTGAGCTTGCTGGCATCACGGATTATCGTGAGCGTGTTGAGCGTGCCATGGCGATTCAAGCCTCAAAAACACTGCATTAATATTCTCCCATTTTAAAATTTAGGTCTGCATATGTTGAATAAAGTCATGTTCTTTTTGCCGAGCTTGGGCGGTGGCGGTGCAGAACGTACAGTCATTCAACTCGCCAACAGCTTTGCGGAACAAGGTCTAAATATTCATTTGGGCGTGTGTAATGTCACAGGTGATAAAGCTAAGCTGTTGCCTGAAGTCAGCCCGAAAATTCAATTGGTGAATTTTAATTGCGGTCGGGTGATGAATAGCATCACGCCTTTAAAAATAAAAATGAAAGCTGAGCAATACGACTGCTTAGTCGCAACGCAAACCCACACCAATATTGTGGCAGGTATTGCGAAAAGACTCGCAGGTGTTAAAACGCGATTAATCTTCCGTGAAGTATCTACGCCGTCCAAAAACTTAAAATTGCAAGGTCTTGCCAAATTTTTGCTGAAAACTTTGGTGAATTGGACTTATCCCATGGCACAGCAAGTGGTCTGTGTTTCCAAAGGGGTTGAAGCCGATTTTCGTGAATATTATGGCTATAAAAATAATAATCTGAGCACGATTTATAACCCTGTATTGGACGATGCCTATTTTGAAAAACTCAAAGCGCCAGTCACACACAAATTTTTAAATGGTGACCATAAAGTGATTTTGGCAGTGGGGCGTCTCACTGAAGCAAAGAACTTTGGTTTTCTGATCCGCTCCTTTAAAGCCTTGCATGATCAGCATCCTGAAACCCGATTATTGATTTTAGGTGAGGGCGAACTGCGTGCAGAGTTTGAAGCTTTGGTATCTGACTTAGGTTTAAAAGATGTCGTGGATTTACCTGGCTTTGATTCAAACCCGTATGCCTATTTTAAATATGCATTCCTGTTTGTTTTAAGCTCGAATTGGGAAGGCTTGCCGGGTGTACTTATTCAAGCCTTAGCCTCTAAAGTGAAAGTGGTGAGTACCAACTGTCCAAGTGGACCAATGGAAATTCTAGAAAACTCTAAGTTTGGTTTATTGGTTGAATGTAATGATCAAGCAGGTTTAACCCATGCGATGCAGCAAGCGATATTTGCAGATTATGTGCGATATCAAGAAGCTGATTTTGAAGCGCATATTCAGAAATTCCACAAGGCAACGGTATTGAAGCAGTACTTAAACATGATGGAGTCTGCAACATGAGCAAACCGTTGATGGTACATGTGATCACCAACTTTGCAGGCGTGGGGGGTGCCGAAATGATGTTGGCACGCTTAATTCAGCAAACTGAACATGACTATCAGCACGTGATCATTGCACTGATGAAAACTTCCAAGGTATATCAAAGTACTTTAGAGCGTTGTCAGTCGCATTATGCGCTCGGTTGGAATGGTTTAAATACGCTGAGTACGATGAGTAAGCTGCGCGCATTACTCAAAAATCTACAGCCCGCAACGGTGCAATGCTGGATGTACCATGCCAATGCATTGACCAGTCTCAGTGTTATCGGTTTAGCGAAAAAACCAAAGGTCGTATGGGGTATTCATCATTCTCTTGCTTCTCCTAAAGATGAATCAATCAGCACCAAGATTGCCTTGGGCATAAGCAAAATACTGTCACAGCAAGCCAGTGCTATTATTTATTGTGCGCATTCGTCTATGCAGCAGCATCAGGCCTTCGGCTTTAAAAATGGCAATAGCCAAGTGATTGCCAATGGCGTGTTTCTCGATAAATTTCAGCCTAATCCCCAATTGCATGAACCAATCGTGATTGGTTTTGCAGGGCGTTATCACACGGCCAAAGGCTACCCCTATTTGTTTGAAACGATGGGCTTACTCAAGGATCAAGACATCATCTTTAAAATTGCAGGTAGCGGCGCGAGTTTAGAGAATCCTGAAGTAAAGGCTTTATTCGATCAATATCAATTGGATAGTCAAAAAGTCCAGTTACTTGACCAAATCTCAGATATGCCTGCTTTTTATCAATCGATTGATGCATTCCTCATGACTTCAATTACCGAAGGTTTTCCGAATGTGTTGGTCGAAGCCATGGCATCAGGTTTGCCTTGTATCAGTACCGATGTTGGTGATGCGCAATATATTGTGCAAGAGCTTGGCGAAATTGTACCGCCGCGCAATTCGGCTGTATTGGTGCAAGCAATTTTAAATTATGTGCAGCAAAGCAATGATGAAAGATTGCAATTGAAACAAGCCGTGCGTGAGCGCGTAGAAGCACATTTCAGTATTGAGAAAGTGAGTCAGCAATATATGCAAGTTTGGGAGCAAAGCCGTTGAAATTTCTGATGATCAGCAGTTTTTTGCCATCGGTACTCAATTTTCGTGGCAAGTTATTAGAAGCGATTTCTGCCCGAGGTTATGAAATTCACATCATGGCACCTGAGTTCGCATTATTCCCTGAAGAACAGCAAAAACTGCAAGCCCTTGGCTATCATCTGCATGAAATTCCCATGCAGCGCACAGGCACCAATCCGCTGTCGGATTTAAAACTGTTAAAACATCTCTATCAGAAGATCCGTCAAATTCAGCCTGAGTATGTGCTGTCTTATACTATTAAACCTGTGATTTATGGCACGCTGGCTGGATGGCTTGCGAAAGTACCGCATCGTTTTGCTTTAATTACAGGTCTGGGCTATGCCTTTCAAAATGTGGATTCTGGCAAGCGTAGTCTGTTTCAAAAGTTGGTGCATGGCTTATATGCACAAGCGCTCAAACGTAGCGATAAAGTCTTTTTTCAAAACCCAGACGATTTAAAGCTATTCCAAGACATGCATTTGCTTGATGCCAATAAACCAACTGTGGTGGTGAATGGTTCAGGGGTGAATGTGCAAGACTTTGATGTCATGCCTTTACCCAAAAATGAACAAGGGCAGGTCAAAGCCTCATTTTTACTTATTGCACGGCTTTTGGGTGATAAAGGTGTGCGCGAATACGCTGAATCGGCGCGCATCATCAAAGCACAATATCCTGAATCGGAATTTCATTTGGTCGGTTGGATTGATGATAATCCATCAGCTATTTCTAAAGCCGAACTCGATGAATGGATTGCCGATGATCGCCTCAACTATTGGGGCAAACTCAGTGATGTCCGTCCTGCAATTGCAGAATGCTCAGTGTATGTGTTGCCATCTTATCGTGAAGGCACGCCACGTACGGTATTAGAGGCGATGGCAATGGGTCGTGCTGTGATTACCACCGATGCGCCGGGCTGTCGTGAAACCGTTACCAATGGTGTAAATGGCTATTTGGTTGCGGTGAAATCAGTCAATGATTTGGTGCAATGCATGCAATACTTTATTGAAGATCCAAAACTGATTGAGTATATGGGACAGCGTTCGCGAGAAATTGCGCTGAATAAATATGATGTGCATCAAGTGAATAAGCACATGATGGCTGAAATGGGTATCCATTAAAGGCGATTCACCCAATTTAAGAGGCGATCCAGATGACTTTAAAATATATAAAAAGTGATTTATACCGTTATACGGGCAATCTTGGTTTTAAATCATTTTTGAAAACTTATTTTTTCAATCGTGGTTTTAATTTTTCATTTTGGCTGCGTTTGGCCAGTGCAAAATCATTTTGGGCAAAGTTGGCTTATCCCATTTATTATTATAAAAAAAAGCAGTACGGCATAGATATTCATACCACAACTCAAATTGGATATGGTCTGTTTATTGGTCATGGCGGGCCGCTGGTTGTTAACCCTACGACTGTGCTTGGCAATAATGTAAATTTATCGCAATTTACAACGATTGGTGCCAATGGCGGCCGTCAAGCAGCAGACATTGGAGACAATGTTTATATTGGGCCGAATGTTTGCATCATTGAGCATGTCAAAATTGGCAATAATGCCACTATCGGTGCGGGCAGCGTTGTGACCAAAGATATTCCTGAAAATGCAACAGCGGTGGGAAACTACGCGAAGGTGATCAGCATGAATAATCCGGGTCATGCAGTTAATCGTCGTTGGACCGATCTCTAAACGACTATATTTTCGGGATCTTTTGGAATGGGCAATACTTGAGTCCCTTTGACGGTTGAAATATTTTACAAATCTGATGGTCTCGAACAGGGTATAATCATTGCTATAAATGGATACCATTCCCCTATCTTCATCTAATCTTAAGAGTGAACCATGTTAAAGCGTTTATTGGATATTGTTATTGCATCATCTGCGCTGGTGCTGCTGTCTCCTGTTTATGCTTTGGTGGCTTATAAGGTGAAAAAGAATTTAGGTTCTCCTGTTTTATTCCGTCAGCTACGTCCGGGTCTGCATGGTAAGCCTTTTGAAATGGTGAAGTTTCGCACTATGAAAGATGCACTCGATCTCGATGGCAATCCATTACCAGACAGTGAGCGTCTGACCGCATTTGGTAAAATGCTGCGTGCCACCAGTTTGGATGAAATGCCTGAACTGTGGAATGTGATTAAAGGCGATATGAGTATTGTCGGACCACGACCATTATTGATGGAATATTTACCGCTCTATAATCGTGAGCAGGCCAAACGTCATAACGTGCGTCCGGGCATCACAGGACATGCTCAAGTGAATGGTCGTAATGCCATTTCATGGGAAAAAAAGTTTGAACTCGATACTTGGTATGTGGAAAATCAGTCTTTATGGCTGGATTTTAAAATCATGTTAAAAACCGTGAAAAAAGTGATTGCCAAGGATGATATCAGTGCCGAAGGTGAAGCCACCACGACTAAATTTACCGGCACACCGGAACAAAAATAATGACAACACTCTATGCGATTTATGGGGCTTCAGGTTGTGGGCGTAGCCTGATGCCTGTCGCGCGTCAGCAATTGGCACGTCAAGGTGATGCGTCTGAAATTATCTTTATCGATGATGCTTTAACAGACATTGCTTCAGTCAATGGTCATCGTGCCATGAATTACCAAGCGTTTCTAAATGAATTTGCATCGACAAAATACGTGCAAATTGCGATTGCCAATAGTCGTGTGCGTGAAAAAATCGCTCAGCGTTTAGAAGCGGATGGCATTCAGCTTTGGTCGATCACTGCGGACAATGTGGTTTTAATGGATCAGATAGAACTCGCTGAAGGTTCTGCTTTGAGTCCCTTTGTCACCATTGGCTCAAATGTCAAAATCGGCAAGTGTTTTCATGCCAATTTATACAGTTATGTCGAGCATGATTGTGTGATTGGGGATTTCGTTACTTTCGCACCAGGCGTAAAATGTAACGGCAATATTCATATACATGCACATGCCTATATTGGTGCGGGTGCGATGATTAAGCAGGGCACACCTGATCAGCCTTTAGTGATTGGTGCAGGTGCGATTGTGGGTATGGGTGCTGTCGTGACCAAAAGTGTACCCGCAGGCGTCACCGTGGTGGGTAATCCCGCCCGAATTCTGACTTCAAAATAGATTTTTAAACTCGATTTTTAGACTGGGAAAACTCCATGTTAAACAGTGCATTTGAGCCTTGGCCAAGCTTTACCCAAGTAGAAGCCGATGCGGTGTCAAAGGTCCTATTATCCAATAAAGTAAATTATTGGACAGGTCAGGAATGCCGTGAATTCGAAAAGGAATTTGCACAGTTTGCAGGAACCAAACATGCAGTTGCCGTTGCCAATGGTACAGTAGCACTCGATTTAGCCCTCAAAGCTTTGGGTATTGGTGCAGGTGATGATGTGATTGTCACTTCACGGACCTTCTTAGCTTCAGCAAGTTCAATTGTCACCGCAGGTGCCAATCCTATTTTTGCTGATGTTGAACTGGATTCACAGAATATCTCACGCCGTACAATTGAAGCAGTCATCACTCCAAATACCAAAGCCATTATTTGTGTGCATTTGGCAGGGTGGATGTGTGATATGGATCCGATCATGCAATTGGCTGAGGAAAAAGGCATCTTCGTGATTGAAGATTGCGCTCAAGCACATGGCGCGATGTACAAAGGTAAATCGGCAGGTTCAATTGGTCATATTGGGGCGTGGTCATTCTGCCAAGACAAGATTATGAGCACGGGTGGTGAAGGCGGTATGGTCACTACCAATGACGAGAGTCTGTGGAAAACAATGTGGTCGTATAAAGATCACGGTAAAAACTTTGATAGCGTGTATAACAAGCAACATCCACCGGGCTTCCGTTGGTTGCATGATTCATTTGGTACCAATTGGCGTATGATGGAAATGCAAGCTGTGATTGGTCGTCTGCAACTCAAACAAATGTCTGAATGGACGGCAAAACGTAATACTAATATGGCGCGTATCCAAGCCGTATTTGAAAGTAGCCCTTATTTTACCGTAGCGAAACCGTCAAACGATTATGTACATGCCGCTTATAAATGCTATGTGCAAGTCAATGTTGATGCTTTACCCGACGGCTGGTCACGTGACCGCATCATGGCGGAAATTTCATCTCAAGCTGTTCCATGCTTTAGCGGTTCATGCTCAGAAGTGTATTTAGAAAAAGCCTTTGATGGCACAGCGTGGCGTCCAAAACAATCATTGCCACAAGCAAAACAACTCGGTGAAAGCAGTTTGATGTTCCTTGTACATCCAACATTGTCGGATGCCAGCATGCAAAAAACAGTGGATGCTATTACGCAAGTCATCGCAAAAATCTAAACCTGAAAAGCGCGTATAATATTAGGCGCGAATATTCCCTTGACCTGATTCGAGCACGTTGTGAAAGACTTTATCCGTTCTATAGCATCATTACCGCGTCGCCAAAAGCAAATTGTTTTGGTGCTGATGGATATCTGTGTTTTACCGTTGATGATGTGGCTGGCATATGCCATTCGTTTGGCGCGTCCGAATGTACAGGTCATGCAAGGCTTAGACGCTTGGTATATCTATGTCGGTATTTTCGGCATTGCAATTTTTGCTTTACTTGGGATTTACCGCGCAATTGTCCGTTCTTTTAATGAAGACTATTTACTGCGGATATTAATCGGGACATTTATACAAATTGTAGTGCTGTACAGCATTAAGAAACTGAATGTCGCATTTATTCCCATGAGTATTCCACTGATGTATGGCTTTATGCTGTTTTCATACATGTGGTGGAGCCGTGCTGTTATTCGCTACGCTACTCTTAAAACCTTTGCTAAAAAACAAAGCCGTAAACGTGTGGCGATTTATGGCGCAGGGCTGGCAGGTCAGCAAATTGCAGCAGCGCTAAACCGTTCAGATGATTATTTACCGGTGTGTTTTATCGATGATAAACGCTCTTTACAAGGGCAATCATTAAGCGGTTTAAAGATTTACTCACCGAAAAAAGCGCAAGCGAAACTTGGGAAATTCGGTATTGAGGAAGTTTTATTGGCAATGCCTTCTGTCGGTCGAACCCGTAAAAAAGAAATTATTGAGTCTTTTGATACGGCAGATGTCAAAATTATGGAACTGCCAGGGGTAACGCAACTGGTGGATGGTCAAGTGCAAGTCTCTGATATTCGTGAAGTGGATATTATTGATTTACTTGGCCGTGATCCTGTACCACCGAAACCTGAATTGTTAGAAAAAAATATTAAAAATAAAGTGGTCATGGTGACAGGGGCAGGAGGGTCGATTGGCTCTGAACTTTGCCGTCAGATCGTGAAACATCAGCCGAAATTGCTGGTGCTGTTTGAAATGTCTGAATTTGCTTTGTATTCGATAGACCGTGAATTGCAGGCATCTAATGTGTCTGTTGTACCTGTGCTTGGTTCTGTCACCAATCAGTCAAAACTGGAACGTATATTGCAACAGTATGCGGTACAGACCGTATATCATGCTGCGGCTTATAAACACGTACCACTTGTTGAAGCAAACCCATTTGAAGGTATTTATAATACCTCCATTGGCACACAGCGTAGTGTAGATGCAGCGGTGAATCAAAATGT
This sequence comes from Acinetobacter sp. YH12129, assembly GCF_013418685.1. Lineage (NCBI taxonomy): Bacteria > Pseudomonadati > Pseudomonadota > Gammaproteobacteria > Moraxellales > Moraxellaceae > Acinetobacter > Acinetobacter sp. YH12129. The sequence goes on along the minus strand of NZ_VPBP01000010.1, from coordinate 73,545 downwards.
TGAAACTTTTGTTTTAATTTCAACAGATAAAGCGGTACGTCCAACCAATGTCATGGGTGCCTCCAAACGTATGGCAGAATTGTATTGTCAGGGCCTAGCGTCGACGAATCCAAAAACGCAAATTAGTATTGTACGCTTTGGCAATGTACTTGGTTCGTCAGGTTCTGTTGTCCCTTTGTTTAAAAAGCAGATTGCTCAAGGCGGGCCTGTTACAGTAACGCACCCAGAAGTCACGCGTTATTTTATGACGATTCCTGAAGCAGCTCAGCTCGTGATTCAGGCAGGTGCGATGGGGACAGGCGGTGATGTATTTTTGCTGGATATGGGCGAGTCAGTTAAAATAGTAGACTTAGCTAAACAAATGATTCGTTTGAGTGGTTTTCGAGCAATCGATGAAAATGGGCTAGGTGATATTGAGATACAATTTACAGGTCTACGTCCGGGTGAAAAATTATATGAAGAGTTGTTAATTGATGCTGATAATGTGGAAAAAACAGGGCATGAGAGGATTTTAAAGTCTTTTGAGAAATTTTATAAACATAGTGAAATATCGAATGTTTATAATGAATTTAATGAGATCATGACCGATGAAAATAAAGCTCAACTTATGAGGATATTAAGAATTTATGTAGATGGATTTGTACATTCATAATGTTAAAAAACAACACTAAAACATGGGTTTTGTCAAAAAACAAAGACAACAAAGATGGTTTTTACTATAATGTGTGGAAATCTGTAAGTGAACTCTTACTAATTATATCTAAGTAGATGAGTTAGGCCATTAATAGGATTAGAAGTCTGAAATGCAAGTTTTTTCTAAAAAGATTTTTTCTAATTCCTTATGGATGATGCTTGAAAAAGTGATATCCATTTTTGGTTTAATTTTTGTGAATGCATTAATGGCCAAATATATTGGGCCTGAAAATTTTGGTAAATTGGCTTTCACCACTTCTATCTTTTTATTCGTACAGACTTTGGCATGGTTTGGTGCTCAAAATATTTTATTTAAAAGATTTAGCCAAAATGCTCAATCTGGATTGAAGCTAGCTATATCCACACAAAAAATGCGACAATTTTTTTGTGTGTTAGTGTCTGTAATCGCTCTTTTTTATTTATGGCTGTATACAGATCCGCTCACATTTATATTTGGTATAGGCAATTTTATAGCAAGCTATTTTGTAGTGAGTGATTTTTACACGACTTATAATAATAGTCAGTTAATATCCTATGTGAATGCTATATCAAACACCATTGGTTTAGCTGCAGCATTAATTTTAAGGTTTTTGCTGGTGTTTTTTGAAGCTGAGCCTTACACTATGGTTTATCCAATTGTTATAATTGCATTTATTCCATATTTACTCAGAAAAATTTATTACCATCAGAAAAACAAGAAAATTTATGTTGCACATACGCAAAAATATAATAAATATTTATTTTTAACGGGTAGTAGTTTAGTTTTTTCAACGCTTTCGATTGTATTTTATACACAAATTTCAAATATATTTTTAGCGAAGTTTGTATCATTTTCAGAATTAGCTATTTATAACGTGGCCATGACTTTAGGTGGAGCATGGGGTTTTGTAAATCTTGCTTTAATTACAAGTTTTTTTTCCAAAATTTATGAAGAAAGGCAATTTGAAGCTCAACAAAAGATTTTAAAGCAATTACATATTATTGTTCTTCTAATTTCAGGTTGTGCACTCTTAGGTGTATTTTGGTTAGGCGAATGGATCGTTGCATGGCTATATGGGGCTGAATATAGTCTATCGTCAAATTTACTTCCTTATATTGTTATTGGTACAGCATTGTCAGCACTGGGTACAATTAGTTATCGTTATATGATTGTATTTAATGCTTATAAATATTTAGCTATAAAAATGTTTATTATGGCTATTTTAAGTGTGTTAATGTCATATTTTTTAATTCTTCAATATGGTGTTTTTGGCGCAGTAATTTGTTTTGTAATGATTGAACTTATTTCGTTAACAATAGCGAATTATTTTTTTAAAAATTCAATTATTTTAAAAATGCATGCAAATATTCTATCGGGTAAGTTATTCAAATGAAATATCTCAGATTTTTATCATTAATCTCTCCAAAACTACATACAAAAATTCTTTTTTTATTTATTTTTAAAAGATGGTTGTTTTTGTCAAAGAGTAAAGTAAAAACATTGAATGAAAAAATTCAATGGCTTAAGTTTAATGAATACCATAAAAATATCTATACTAAATGTGCAGATAAATATTTAGTTAGAGAGTATGTTGCTGAAAAAGGTTGTTCAGAAATTCTAAATCCTTTGATTGCTAATTATAATAATTTTGAAGAAATTGACTTTGATAAATTGCCTGAAAAATTCGCATTAAAATGTAATCACGGTGCAGGCTTTAACATTATTGTTGAAGATAAAAATCAATTAGATCGAAAAAATATTAAGTTAAAACTTGATGACTGGATGAAAACCGATTTTTCATTGTTTAGTGCAGAGCCACACTATAAAAAAATTCCTAGAAAAATTATTTGCGAGGAGTTCTTAGTTAACGAATTGGGGCAATTTCCAGATGACTACAAGTTTTACTGTTTTGATGGAGTGCCGAAATATGTAATGCTTTGTCAAGGTCGTAAAAATGCAGAAACTAAATTTTATTACTTTGATATGGATTGGAATTTAGCTCCTTTAAGTAATGATTCTTTGGATGCAATTAATCAAAACATAAAAATAGAAAAACCAATTGCATTTGATGAGATGAAAAAATATGCATATAAGCTTTCATCAGACTTTAAATTCGTAAGAACTGATTTTTATCATGTAAATGGAAAAGTGATTTTTGGCGAGTTAACTTTCACACCATCAGCAGGATTAGATAGAGATAGGTTGAAAAAAACAGATTTACTTTTAGGTAATTTATTAAATTTAGGTTAAAGGAATATTTATGAATATTTTGATTATAGGTTCAGGGAATTGTGGTATTACATATGCTGCAGATTTAACATTGAAAGGTCATAAAGTTTCTTTGCTTAAAAGCTCGTCTAGAGATTTTGATGTTAAAACAAAATATATTATTGAAAATAATAATACTTTATTATATAAAGATGATGGTAAGTCAAAAAAAGTAAGTATATCTAAAATCACTAATTCATATGATGAAGCATTTTTGGAAGAAAGAGATATTATTATTATATGTTCTCAAACAAATTATCATGAGGAAATAGTAAAAAAAATAAAACCTTATATTGTTAATACTGATGTGGTTTATATCCAACCTGGATATGCATCAACTGCATATTTTATAAAAAATAATATACAATGCACAATTGTAGAAGCACAAAGTTCACCAATTGATTGTCGTGTTACAAGTAATGGTGAGGCTGAAGTGTTGTTTAAAAATGTTAGAAATCCTATAGGCATCTATCCAAAACAAAATTTAGATACTGCTAGAATAAAACTTGATCAATTGGATTTCAATTTTGTTTATCTCAAAAATATTTTTGAAGCTGCTTTACATAACCCTAATCTGATTGTACATACTATTGGTGCAATTATGAGTATTCCGAGAATCGAATATTCAAAGGGTGATTATTGGATGTATAAAGAGGTTTTTACCCCTAGTGTTTGGAACTTAGTAGAAAATTTAGACCAAGAAAAAAATAATGTACTTTTAAGTTTAGGACTTCCTATACTTAGTTATGTAGATGCATGTAAATACAGGAATTTCCATGATCTCACAATTGACTCCAAATCAGCTTTTTTTGATTATGCAATGAATCATTCTCCAAAAGGCCCTGATATTAGTAATTCTAGATATATTACTGAAGATGTATCACAGGGCTTAGTTTTACTAGAATCTTTAGGGAAATTGTTAAGCGTAGAGACACCATTAGTTACATCACTTATTAATTTAGCTAACTTCTCATTGAACAGAGATTTCCGTGTAGATGGTAGAACAGTTGAAAATTTGGGATTAACAGCCGAATTAATAAACCTTCTGGTAAAGGAATAAATATTTTGAAAATTACAGTCGTTGGAACAGGCTACGTAGGATTGTCAAATGCTGTTCTTTTTGCGAGGCAGTATCAAGTCATCAGTTTGGATATTAATTCTGCTCGTATTGATCTAATTAATCAGAAAAAGTCGCCCATAGCAGATGACTATATTGAACAAGCGTTAAGTGAGCAAAAGTTGACTTTAACCGCCACTTTAAATGCTGAGGAAGCATATAAAAATGCCGATTACATTATTGTTGCTACGCCAACCAATTATGATGCGGAAACGAATTATTTCGATACATCATCGATTGAAAGTGTGATCGCTCAAATTTTACCGATCAATAGCACGGCAACAATTATTATTAAATCCACAATTCCTGTGGGATATACTGCACAATTAAAAGAAAAATTTAAAACCAATCAAATTGTATTTGCACCAGAGTTCTTACGTGAAGGAAAGGCACTTTATGATAATTTGCATCCATCTCGAATTATTGTGGGTGAAAAATCTGAACGTGGTGAAAAGATTGCTCAACTTTATTTAGATGCAACAATCGAGAAAAATGCGCCAACACGTTGCATGGGGTCGACTGAAGCAGAAGCTGTAAAGTTATTTTCTAATACTTATTTAGCGATGCGTGTAGCTTATTTTAATGAGCTAGATACCTACTGTGAAAAAAATAATCTAAATACTTTGGATATAGTTCAAGGTGTATGCTTAGACTCTCGAATTGGTAATCATTACAATAATCCTTCATTTGGTTATGGTGGATACTGTTTACCAAAAGATACCAAACAACTTTTAGCAAACTATAAAGGCGTACCACAAAATTTAATCCAAGCAATTATTCATTCAAATCAAACACGTAAGCAATTCATTGTTAAAGAAATTTTAAGAAAACGTCCTAATGTCGTGGGTGTTTATCGTTTAACAATGAAAGCAGGTTCTGACAACTTTCGTGATTCAGCCATTCAAGACATTATGCGTGAATTAAAAGAATATAATGTTGAGGTTATTGTGTATGAACCAACATTGAATGTTGATAATTATGAAGGGTACTTAGTCCAAAATAATTTAAAAGATTTTCTAAATATTTCAGATGTGATTTTAGCGAATCGTATGAATGAGGATTTGAAAGAAGTGCAGTCTAAGTTATATACACGTGATTTGTTTGGTGAGAATTAAATAAATGCAAAATCAACCTTTAGTTACTGTATATATTCCTACGTTTAATCGAGTTGAGCTACTCAAACGCGCAGTGAAATCTGTACAGGATCAGACCTATCAAAATTTGGAAATTATCATTGTAGATGATTGTTCGACTGATGGAACACATGAATATTTAAAACAAGTTTCCAAAGAAGATAAACGTGTTAGATTTTTCTTGAAAGAAACAAACAGTGGGGCATGTGTTAGTCGCAATATTGCAATTGAAAATGCAAAAGGTGAATTTATAACAGGATTGGATGATGATGATTACTTTGATAAAAAAAGATTAGAATTATTTGTTAAGAATGGCCATAAAATCAATGGGGACTGTATGGGGCTGTGTACTTTATATTCGCTTCATTATGATTTTGGGATTAAAAAAAGTAATAAACTATTTAAAAGTAGAAAAATATATCAAAATGACTTATATGTAAGTAATGAAATTGGAAACCAAATTTTTACAAGAACAGAATTTCTTCAAAAAATTGAAGGATTTAATGAGAAACTATCTTGTTTACAGGATTTGGATTGTTGGATAAGATTATTAAAAAAAGGTTATATTTTAAGGGATTTTAATTTTACGTATTTTGTGGATTGTAGCCACGAAGGTTTTCGGATTACAGATTCTAAATTACAAAAATATTTAGAAAGTATAGCTATTATTTCTGATGAAAATAATTTGGAAGAAAAACATAGAGTGTATCTTAAAAATCAAACTATTAATAGAATCTTTGATTTTGATATTAAAATGAATATTGCAACACTAACTAATTATCCATCATTTATTTATTTTAAATTTATTGTAGTTCAATTTTTTAAAAAAACTATAGTGAGTTTAAGATGATTTTTATTTTTATTTTTATTTTTATTTTTATTTTTATTTTTTCATCTTTTTGTTTTAAAAAAAATGTTACGTATTTATTTCCTTTATTTTTTTCCTTTATTTTTTTGTATACATACTTAGGTGCTAATTATTTTGAATATGCTTATGATATACCATTTGCAGATCAAATGGCTTATGAGATTAATTTAAACGGTGTTGGTTTAGCATACTTAACAGCGATATTTGGGTTTATTTTTGGTATTGAATTAGCTAAGAAAAATTATGTTTGGGGTTCTAGCAAAAGACAAAAAATAGTTACTAAGAATTCATCATTTTTAGATAATTTCCATATGGAAATAAATAAAAAATATATATATTCGTCATTTTTCGTATCATTAATTTTAGTTATATTTACATTTAATGTTGAGCAATTGATATATAGGAATGGGTATATTATTGAAAATGTTAATAAGTTTTTAATTCTTTATAAATTAAGTTTAATTTTGGCAATCTTTCTTATTGCTTATATTGAAAAAAAAGTGATTCGAAATTTTTGTTTTTTCGTATTATTAATAGTTCCATTTTCATTGAATTCTAGAATATTTTCTTTGTGTATATTTTTATTTTATTTTGGGTTATATATTAAAAATGGTTTTAAACTTAATCTAAAATCAAAAATAATTTTTATATTTTTATTGTTATTTTCTTTCTTAACATCCCTAGGATTTCGAAGTAATGAAATGCAGGGTTTAATACCTAATATTATGGCTTTAAGTCAGCTTGGTAGCTACTTTGATATTTTCTTTAAGTCATTTAATTATGTTTCTAGTTTTTCAGTTTTCGCTAGTCAATATGCTATAGATTATGGCTATTCGGATATGAAAGCTTTTTATATTAGTATTAATCCTTTGCCAAGTAGTTTTTTGGATATAGATTATATTTATAATACTGCTTGGCTTAATGCTTATGCCCCAACCCCTGCTATTGCAATGAGTTATAATGCTGGGCCTTTATTTTGTTTTATATATTATTTTTTGTGTGGTTTTATTTTTACTTATATTTTTAAAAAAATGAATTTTGGTTTGTTTTACTCTTTTATGGTTTGTTTGTTCGTTTACTATGTTTTTTTAAATACCCAGTATATTATTAGGGAGGGAACTAGGTTGTTTTATTATTTTATTTTACTTTATTTTTTGTATAAGTTTTACCTTTCATTTAATAAACCTTAATTTGGAAATTTTAATGGCTAATATTTTAATTAATGCATCTAATCTTCATAATGGTGGCGGGGTGCAGGTAGCAAGTTCTTTTATTAATGAATTGTTGGAGATACCAAATGATTTAATAAAGAACTTTGATATCATTGTATCATCTGAAGTTGATAAAAATATTAATGAAAATGCCAGAGTTTTTTTTAAAAAATATACCGTTCATAATATTTATGGTTTAAAAAAATATAAAAAAAACAAAAAAATATTTGATTGTTATGATCTCGTTTTTACAATTTTTGGACCTTGTTATCATCCAGTAAAAGGAATAAAAGTGGTTGGTTTTGCTCAACCATGGATTATTTATCCAGATAATGAGTGTTATAGCATGTTATCAAATTTGGAAAAATTAAAATTTAAAATAAAATTTTTTATGCAGAAATATTTTTTTAAAAAATCAGATTTTTGTATTGTTGAATTGGAGCATGTTAAGCAACGTCTAATCGAACTAAATATTTTTAAAAATAGTCATATTGATGTTGTTTATAATACTGTATCAAATGTTTATTTCTCTCCTGAGAAGTGGGAAAAAATTAAAATTGTGCCTTCTAATAAAATTAAGATTGGTTTAATTAGTCGTGATTATTTTCATAAAAATACTAATATATTACCAAAGGTAAAAGAGATTTTAAAAAATAAATATAAACAAGATGTTGATTTTTATGTAACTTTTAATGAGGGAGAATGGGCTAATAAATCTTCGTATTTTCGAAAAAATGTCATAAATATCGGTCCACTTAAAGTTAATGAATGTCCAAGCTTCTATGACAAAATGGATGCAATTATATTTCCTAGTCTTTTAGAGTGTTTCTCCGCAACACCTTTAGAAGCAATGATCATGAAAAAACCTTTATTTGCTTCTAATAGAGGTTTTATAAAAGATGTTTGTTTAGACTTCGCATATTATTTCGAGCCTACAGATCCGGAAAGTTGCGCAGCTGTGATCAATGATTTTCTAAGAAAAACTAATAGTATTGAATTGGATATCAGATTAACAACCGCTCAAAAACACGCAGAAAATTTTTCTAGTGCAAGACAACGTGCGTTAAAATATATACAAGTTATCGAAAATTGTTTAAATAAGGAAAATCATCCGCATGTTTAAAAATAAAATTTTACTCATTACAGGTGGCACAGGTTCATTTGGTAATGCTGTTTTAAAACGCTTTTTACAAACGGATATTAAAGAAATTCGAATCTTTAGTCGTGATGAAAAAAAGCAAGATGATATGCGTAAAAAATATCAGTCATCTAAGCTGAAGTTCTATATTGGTGATGTACGTGATTATAATAGCGTATTAAATGCAACACGTGGTGTTGATTATATCTACCATGCAGCAGCACTTAAACAAGTTCCATCATGTGAATTCCACCCAATGGAAGCAGTGAAAACCAATGTACTCGGTACAGAAAATGTATTGGAAGCTGCGATCCAAAACCGTGTGAAACGTATTGTATGTTTAAGTACAGATAAAGCTGTTTATCCAATCAATGCAATGGGGATTTCCAAAGCAATGATGGAAAAAGTCATTGTGGCTAAATCACGTAATTTAGAAAATTTAGATACCACAATTTGCTGTACACGCTACGGCAACGTAATGGCATCTCGTGGTTCGGTTATTCCGTTATTTGTAGATCAAATCCGTCAAGGTAAATCACTCACCATTACCGATCCAAATATGACTCGTTTTATGATGACTTTGGATGATGCTGTTGATTTGGTTCTTTATGCTTTTGAACATGGCGAAAATGGCGATATCTTTGTACAGAAAGCACCTGCTGCTACTATTGAAGTTCTAGCACAATCATTAACACAGCTATTAAATGTACCAGAACATCCAATCGTTATTATGGGTACACGTCATGGTGAGAAAGCTTATGAAGCTTTGTTAAGCCGTGAAGAAATGGCAGTCGCATTTGATCAGGGTAATTACTTCCGTGTTCCTGCTGATCAGCGCGATCTAAATTATGCTAAGTATGTAGAAAATGGTGATTTAAAAATTAGCCAGCTTGAAGACTATAATTCGCATAATACAGAGCGCTTAGATGTAGAAGGCATGAAGAAGCTGCTGCTTAAACTTGAGTTTGTTCGTGCCTTAACGCAAGGTCAATATATTGATCCTGAGGCATAACATGAAAATTTTAGTTACAGGTGCAAATGGTTTTGTTGCTAAGAATTTAATTCAATTCTTAGCGGAAAAGCCAGAAGTTGAAGTATTGAAACTGTATCGAGATTCAACTGCTCAGCAATTAGAGCATATGGTTCTAGATGCAGATTGGATCGTACATTTAGCAGGTGTGAATCGCCCACAGCATGATTCAGAGTTCATTGAAGGTAATGTTTCACTTACAGAGTCAATTTGCAAAATTTTGCGTCAAAATCAGAAGCAGACACCTATCATCCTTTCGTCTTCTATTCAGGCTGAAAGAGACAATGTTTACGGTAAAAGTAAACTAGGTGGTGAGCAAGCACTTCATAAATTAAATCAGCAAAATGGCAATCCAATTTATATTTCCCGTATGGTTAATATTTTTGGTAAATGGTCAAAACCAAATTATAACTCAGCTGTTGCAACCTTTTGCTATAACATTGCCAATGATCTGCCAATACAAATCAATGACGAAAATGCGGCAATTCGTTTGGTGTATATAGATGATGTTGTAGAAACAATTTGGGACATTTTAAATCATAAATATCCAGCGAATGAATGCTTTGAAATTCAGCCTGAATATAGCATTACAGTTGGCAAGCTTGCTGATACTATTCGCGGCTTTAAAGCTTCAAGAGGAACATTGATTACAGATCATGTTGGGGTTGGTCTGACTCGAGCATTGTACTCAACGTATTTAAGTTTCTTAAAACCAGCTCAGTTTGATTATACTGTACCTAAATATGGTGATGAGCGTGGCGTTTTCGTAGAAATGCTGAAGACACCAGATGCAGGTCAATTTTCATATTTCACAGCACATCCGGGCATCACACGCGGTGGGCATTACCATCATACTAAAACTGAGAAATTCTTAGTAATTAAAGGTAAGGCATTATTTAAATTCAAGCATATTTCAACTGGTGAGTATTACGAGTTAGCAACTACGGGTGAAGAGCCCCGTATTGTGGAAACAGTACCGGGCTGGACGCATGATATTACCAATATCGGTGAAGATGAAATGGTCGTCATGCTTTGGGCAAATGAAATATTTGACCGTGCTAAACCAGATACTTTTGCAATGCCGCTTTCAAATTAAAGAGTTATTTTTGTGAAAAAATTAAAATTAATGACGGTTGTTGGAACACGTCCTGAAATTATTCGTTTATCACGTGTCATGGCAGTGTGTGATCAATATTTTGACCATATCATTGTCCACACTGGGCAGAATTATGATTATGAATTAAATGAAATTTTCTTTACTGATCTTGGTATACGCAAACCTGACTATTTTTTGAATGCAGCAGGTTTAACAGGTGCAGAAACCATTGGCAATGTGATTATTGCTGTAGATAAAGTATTGGAAGAGGTGCAGCCTGAAGCATTGCTAGTTTTAGGTGATACCAATAGCTGTACGGCTGTTATTCCAGCAAAACGTCGTAAGATTCCGACATTCCATATGGAAGCAGGAAACCGCTGCTTTGATATGCGTGTTCCAGAAGAAATTAATAGACGTATTGTCGACCATACCGCTGATATCAATTTGACCTATAGTACGATTGCGCGTGATTATCTGCTTGCCGAAGGTTTACCCGCTGATCTGGTGATTAAAACAGGCAGTCCGATGTTTGAGGTTTTAAACTTCTATAAACATAAAATTGAATCTTCAAATGTACTTGAGCAGCTTAATCTAACAGAGCATGAGTATTTTGTTGTCAGTGCTCATCGTGAAGAAAACATCAACTCTGATCAAAACTTTTTAGATTTGGTGGATATGCTGAATGCGGTGGCAGAACAATATAATTATCCAGTCATTGTTTCTACACATCCGCGAACTCGCAAACGAATCGAGCAAATGGGTGTTTCATTCCATCCATTAGTACAGTTATTAAAGCCACTTGGTTTCAGTGATTATAATAAACTGCAGCTGTCTGCAAAAGCGACGTTGTCGGATAGCGGAACAATCAATGAAGAGTCCTCAATTTTAAACTTCCCCGCCTTGAATTTGCGTCAAGCGCATGAACGCCCAGAAGGTATGGAAGAGGCTGCTGTGATGATGGTCGGTTTAACGGCTGAGCGTGTATTGCAAGGTTTGGCAATTATTGACAGCCAACCTCGTGACGAACAGCGCTTATTGCGTTTGGTTGCCGATTACAGCATGCCGAATGTAAGTGAAAAAGTGGCTCGTATTGTTCTGAGTTATACAGATTATGTTAATCGTGTGATTTGGAAAAAATACTAAGTGAAGCAGGTTGGCATGAAAAAAATTTTTTTGATTTCGGAATATATTCTTCCTACCCAAAATACAACAGGGTATTTATTCCATAAGTTGCATAAAAATTTAAAACAGCAGTATGGAGACAATCTGCAAATCCTTGTAAAGGAAGATCCTATACATAAGATTGAAGATGCCATTTTAGTTGCTGATGTCAACCTGAATAAGAAAAAACTCATCCAACGGTTGTTTTTTGAGTTGGTGATTTCACTTAAATTTCTCATCAAAATCTTACAACATGTTGGAAAGGGAGAGGTTGTCTTTACGGGGACGACCCCTATTTTTTTATTACCAGTCATTTATATTGCTAAAAAGATAAAAAAATTTAAATGGATTTTGCTTGTACATGATGTTTTTCCAGAAAATCTTATAGCGGCTAAGGTTCTAAAGCGGAATAATTTTTTTTACAAAGTACTAAAGTTCTTCTTTGATAAATTTTATGCTGAAGCTGATAAACGTATCGTTATCGGTAAAGATATGAAAGATTTGATAGATGAAAAGGTTTCCATTTCAGATTCGATTATTATTCAAAATTGGATCGACCACCATGACATTGAAGTCCAAGAAAAAAATCAAAATAATATTTTAAATACTTTGGGCTGGCAAAGTGAGGGACCTATTTTTTATTTTTTTGGTAATATTGGACGTGTCCAAGGAATTAAAAACATAATTCAGGCTTTAGAAATGATACCAGCTGGCCAAAGGCCTAAAGTATTATTCATTGGTGGTGGTGCATATGAAAATGAGCTTAAAAGTCAAATAGCGCAACTCAATGATCTAAATATTCAATATATTGGCAGCTTAGATCCATCAAAAAAATCAGATGGTTTAAATGCAGGAGATATTGCAATTGTAACACTTGCTGAAGGCATGTATGGTTTAGGTGTACCAAGTAAAGCATATTATTCTATGGCTGCTGATAAGCCTATATTGGCAATCATGGAAGATAAAACAGAAATCGTAGAAATGATTGATCAGCACTCAATTGGTTGGGCGGTATCTGCGGGAAATCCTGAAGCATTAGCACAATTATTTTTAGACATCAGCCAAAATTTTAATACAAAAAGTTTAGATTCTTCGCGTAGAGTTTTAATAGAAAAATATTCAGAACAAATTGCGATGAAAAAAATTGTTAGCGTCATTGAAGAAGTCCGTTTAGGTAAATAGGAATTTAGCTTTATTATGAAACGACTTATAGATATTGTTATTGCAACTACAGCACTAATTTTACTTTCTCCCATTTTTATTTTGGTCGCATATAAAGTAAGCAAAAATCTAGGCTCTCCAGTATTTTTTCTACAAGACCGTCCAGGTAAAGATGGCAAACTTTTTAAAATGATTAAGTTTCGTTCAATGAAAGATGCTTTTGATAAAAATGGAAATCCATTGCCAGATGATCAGCGAATTACAACATTTGGGCATAAATTACGAGCAACAACTTTAGATGAAATGCCACAACTGTTAAATGTGCTAAAAGGTGACATGAGTATTGTAGGGCCACGTCCACAAATGAAAGATTTTCTAGAACACTACACCGCTGAGCAAATGCGACGACATGAAGTGAAGCCCGGTATGACAGGACTCGCTCAAGTCAGTGGACGTAATAATCTCTCATGGGAAGAAAAATTTGAGTTAGATGTACAATATGTCGATACTCATACGATATGGCTTGATTTTAAAATTATGTTTAAAACAGTTGAAGTCATGTTAAAGAAAGAAGGCATTAATGCTCCAGACCAAGAAGTTGGTGCAAGTCGTTTTTCAAGCAATCAAAAAACGAAGTCTGAATCCTCAACTCATTAATAATTTAATTTCATGTCTTCTGATAATTTTATCTATATCAGTCGATATAAAATTAAGTTACAGCTGATGTATTTTTTATTATTGGGCAATGTTTATGATCAAAAAAGCCATTCTCCCTGTTGCCGGTTTAGGTACACGTTTTTTACCTGCGAGTAAATCCATTCCTAAAGAAATGGTCACAGTGGTAGACCGCCCAGCCATCGAATATGTGGTGAAAGAAGCAGTTGCTGCTGGCATTGAGCAAATTATTTTAGTGACACATTCTTCCAAAGCATCGATTGAAAATTACTTTGACCGCAGTTTTGAGCTGGAAACCACCTTAGAACATAAAAAGAAATTTGATTTACTCAAAGAAATCACTGAAATTTTGCCGCGACATGTCAGTGTGATTAGCGTACGTCAACCTCAGCCACTTGGTTTAGGTCATGCTGTACTGTGTGCCAAAGCTGTTGTGGGAGATGATGATTTTGCGGTACTTTTACCCGATGTATTAGTCAAAGATTCATCAGAGCGTAATGATTTAAGTTTAATGATTCAACGTTTTGATGAAACCCATGCATCCCAAATTATGGTGGAAGCTGTACCTGATCATCTAGTGGATCAATATGGAATTGTGGATGTAGCTTCTACACCTGCCGAAGGGCATAGCATTCAAATGCAAGGTATCGTGGAAAAACCCGCCGTCGGCACTGCGCCATCAAATTTATCGGTAGTGGGTCGCTATATTTTACCAGCCAAAATTATGCAACTTTTAGAGCAAACGCCTAAAGGGGCAGGTAATGAGATTCAGCTGACCGATGCAATTGCAGCTTTGCAAGCGACCGATACAGTGGAAGCCTATCGGATGAAAGGTCAAACTTTTGATTGCGGCAGTAAATTGGGCTATCTCAAAGCAGTTTTACATTATGGCGTAGACCATCCAAAATTAGGTGAGGAATTTAAAGCACTGATCAAAGAGCTAAAACTATAAAAAGAGATTGATATGAAGGTTGCAGTATTTGGACAAACACTCTTTTCAGGTGTATTTGCTGCTTTGCTAGCAGAATGCGGTCATCACGTTTTTTGGTATGAGCCACTGAAAACGTATGAAAGCGAACAAATGTATATACAAGATGAAGCTGTAAAAAATCTACTGAATAAACAACAAAGTAGTTCCTTAAAATACTGCGACTTTAATAATATTCCATTAGACGCAGATGCCTATTTCTTCAGTTTTAACCCTGCCGAAGAAAAGCAATGTATTGAAATTCTTCAAAACATCAAACAACGTCCCATTATTCACCCCAAACTAATGATCAATGCGTCTACTTTAGGACTGCATGGTACAGAAAAGTTTGTAAAAATTTTGCATGAAGATGAGTGGGTGTATTTACCCGACATGATTCAGGAAGGAAATGCTTTACAAAGTTTTGCCCAAGCCAAGCAGTTGATTGTTGGGTCTGCATCAGATGCTGCTCAAATTAAAATTAAGGAACTCTTACGCCCTTTATTTCCACGTCAGCAGCAATATTTATTTATGCCTATTTTAGATGCTGAATTTACCAAGTTGAGTATCTCCGGCATGTTGGCGACACGGATTAGCTATATCAATGACTTGGCAATGGTTGCTGAGAAATTAGGCATTGATATTGAGTCAGTTCGTCAGGGGATGGCTGCGGATAATCGTATTGGGGGATCTTATCTCTATCCGGGGGCAGGTTTTGGTGGAGAAAACTTTTCACATGATATTCAGACCCTAACGCATACGGTGTCAGGTGTTGGTGCAAATAGTCAATTACTTGCTCAAGTTTGGGAAATTAATGAGCAGCAAAAAGAAGTTTTATTCCGCAAATTATGGAATTATTATCATGGTGATTTAAAAGGGAAAACTGTTGCAATATGGGGCGCTGCATTTAAAGAAAAAACGTCCAGTACGCGACAATCTCCTATTCATGCCATGTTGGCAGCACTATGGGCTCAAGGTGTAAAAGTTAAATTACACGACCCTCAAGCCTTGGAAGAAATTAAAAAAATATATGGTGAGCGACCTGATCTTATATATTGCATAGAGCAATATGAGGCAGTGCAAGATGCACATGCTTTGTGTTTATTGACTGCATGGAAACAATATTGGAGTCCAAATTATACCGAATTGCTTAAAACCATGCAGCATCCGCTTATTTTGGATGGGCGCAATATTTATGATCCAGCATATGTGAAGTCTCAAGGTTTTGCATATATGGGGGTAGGACGTTAATGGCTATGAAAACTCAACCCTATACGGTCGAACATTTAGATTCAGTTTTAGGCAGTCTTCATAGTTTGAAAACTGAATTTGAAAATAAGCATTTAACAGAACTCTTTGCTGAAGACCCTCAGCGATTCGAAAAATTCTCTGTAACTTTAGAGCCGGTGGTTTTTGATTTTAGTAAACATAGAGTCAATCAGCCCGTTGTCAAAAATCTAGTCCAGTGGGCACAGACACAAGATTTAACGTCGTGGATAAAGCGTTTATTTTCTACTGAAGAAATTAACTATACCGAACAGCGTGCAGCCATGCATTGGGCGCTACGGTTACCTAAAGATGATCAGTCTCATCCTGAATTAGCAGAACAAGTGCATACACAACTTGAGCGTATGTATGCTTTGGTAGAAAAAATTCATGCCGGCCAATGCCGCGGTGCAACGGGTGAAGTCATTCAAGACGTGGTGAATATTGGGGTCGGAGGGTCAGACTTAGGACCACTGATGGTCAGTCATGCCTTATCTGATTTCAAAAAATCCACACATAAGCCACTCGATGTACATTTTGTTTCGACCATTGATGGTAGTCAGCTTTCAGATTTATTGCATCAACTTCGCCCCGAAACCACGCTATTTATTATTTCTTCAAAATCGTTCGGGACCATTGATACCTTATCCAATGCGCAAACAGTGCGTTTATGGCTCGAAAAAGCACTTGGACAAGAATCACAAATTTTAAAGCATCATTTTATTGGCGTATCTACCAAAGCAGATAAAATGACAGAATGGGGTATTGCAGCCGAAAACCAATTTTTGCTCTGGGATTGGGTAGGCGGTCGTTATTCACTTTGGTCATGTATTGGTTTACCGATTGCACTGACAATTGGTGTTGATGGCTTTAAACAACTGTTAGCTGGCGCATATGCAGTAGACCAGCATTTTCAGACGGCACCTTTCGAACAAAATATTCCTGTATTAATGGGCTTATTGGGTGCGTGGAATAATAATTTCCTTGATATTCAGACTCATGCAGTACTGCCCTATGATGGGCGTTTGAAATATTTCGCCTCTTATTTGCAGCAGTTGGAAATGGAGTCGAATGGTAAATCGATTCAGCGTAATGGTCGAAAAGTGGACTGGGATACTTGCCCGATTATATGGGGCGAAGTGGGACCAAATGCGCAGCATGCTTTTTATCAATTGCTGCATCAAGGCAGTCAAGCAGTGAGTTGTGATTTCATTGCGCCAGTGCAGCGTTATCAGGCCCAACAATTTACCTATGTCGATAATGCAGAGGCGCTGGTGGCACAGCATCATTTGGCCTTATCCAATTGTTTGGCTCAATCGCGCTTGCTGGCATTTGGTAATCAGGCTTTGGATCAACAAGAAGTACAAGATTTGCCGGAATATAAACAATATGAAGGCAATCAACCAAGTTCAACCATTTTATTGCAAGAGCTAAATCCATATAGTTTGGGCATGTTGATCGCAATGTATGAACATAAAGTTTTTGTACAGTCCGTGCTTTGGAACATTAACCCGTTTGATCAATGGGGTGTAGAGAAAGGCAAAGAAATTGCCAATCAGCTACTTCCAATATTAAATGGTGATCGAAAGGATATTTCGGATTTAGATGGCTCAACGCAAGGCTTACTACACATATTATTAGGAAAAACCAATGGCTAAAATTTTAGTAACAGGTGGTGCAGGTTATATTGGTTCACATACTTGTATTCAACTTTTGAGCGCAGGGCATGAGGTTGTTGTACTGGATAATTTGTCCAACAGTTCTGTCGAATCTTTAGCACGTGTTCAAGCGTTGGCAGCTAAAAAATTAGATTTTGTTGAAGGTGATATTCTCGATCAGCAAATTTTAGATCAAATTTTTCAGCATCATTCTATTGATGCAGTGATTCACTTTGCAGGCTTAAAAGCTGTGGGTGAAAGCCAAAAAGAGCCACTAAAATATTTTGAAAATAATATCTCAGGTTCTATTAGCTTAGTTAAAGCGATGGAGCGTGCTCAAGTCTTTAAGTTGGTCTTTAGTTCATCGGCAACAGTCTATGATGAAGCCAATATTTCACCCTTGAATGAAACCATGCCTACAGGTATGCCAAGTAATAACTATGGCTATACCAAACTGATTGTCGAGCAATTACTAGAGAAATTATCGGCTGCAGATGAGCGCTGGTCAATTGCATTGCTGCGTTATTTTAACCCTGTAGGGGCACATCAAAGTGGTCAAATGGGTGAAGACCCACAAGGGATACCCAATAATTTGATGCCTTATGTCACACAGGTGGCAGTCGGCCGTCGTGATAAGTTGTCAATTTTTGGCAATGATTATGACACGGTAGATGGTACAGGTGTGCGTGATTATATTCATGTAGTTGATTTGGCCAATGCACATTTATGCGCATTGAATCATCGTTTAAAAACGCAAGGATGCCGCGCTTGGAATATTGGTACAGGCAATGGGATTTCAGTAAAACAAATTCGAGATACTTTTGAGAGGGTAAATGGTGTTGAGATACCATTTGAATATGTACCTCGTCGAGAAGGTGATGTTGCTACTTCATTTGCTGATAATGCCCGTGCTGTCGCAGAGTTAGATTGGCAGCCTCAATATGGTTTAGAAGATATGTTGAAGGATAGCTGGAACTGGCAAAAGCAAAATCCAAATGGTTATAACTAATATTAAAATTTAGTATGTAAATTCATTAAAGACAGTATGGCAAATTTTGTATTTGCCATACTTCTCACTATTTAACTTAAGTATTGAATCATGTATGGATTGTGCAAAAATGATGATAGATCTTATCTTTTATTTGAAAAAAATCGTTATCATATGTGAAAGATAAATTGACTGAAATAATATATGAAATATCAAACCCTTAGAGTTCTATCGCTTGCGATTTTTTCTTCTCTAGCTCTGCCGGTTTACGCTCAAGGGATCATTTTGAATAATAATGATCTACGTACAGATCTAAATTGGCTAAACCAACAAGGTGTGATCCAAATCAGTACCTCGACTTGGCCATTGAGTGGTGAAGAAATTCAGCGTGCATTATCTACTGCGAAAATTGAAAATAATGCTCAGCAGAAAGTTGTCAATTCGGTTATGGCAAATTTAGAAGCAGAAAATACCTCTATTAAGCTGGCTTTATTTGCTGAAACAGATCCACAAAATATCCCGCAAAAATTTGCAGATGAGCAAAAATCGCAATATCAAGCGGCACTTGAATTGAATGCAGGTGGAACGCAGTGGGATGCAAGACTGCGAGTCAATGCTGAAAAAGATCCAATCATTGACCATGGACATGATGTCAATTTAGAAGGTTCTTATATTGCAGGAAAATTGTGGAATCAATGGTTGATTGCGGGACAAATCCCAACCTATTGGGGACCTGGACATGAAGGAAGCCTAATCCGTGGTGATGCAAGCCGCCCAGTTTATGGTTTGACCATGCAGCGTGCTGAACAACAGGCCTTTGAAACAAAGTGGCTGTCATGGATTGGACCTTGGCAATATCAAGCTTTTGCTGGCCGATTAGATGATTATAAAGCCGTTCCTGATACGAATTTATTAGGCCTACGCTTAACTGCACAGCCATTACCTTATCTTGAGCTCGGTGCCTCAAGAACTTTTCAAATTGATGGTCAAGGGCAACCAGGTAGCTTAAAAGCATATTGGAATGCTTTTGTTGGGAAAGATAATGGATGTAATGATGGAGTATGTGTTGGTGAAGACAATGCATCGAATCAAATAGCAGGTTTTGATGCGCGCTTGAATCTGAATCATTTTACAGACATCCCTATGAGTATGTATGCTCAATATGTGGGTGAGGATGAGGCAGGACTTCTACCTTCTAAGAAAATGTATTTGGCTGGAGTTGATTATTCCTCTCAACTGAATAGCATGCCTTATCAAATTTATGCAGAGTGGGCAGATACACGAACCAATGGTGATGCACTTGGTATTTCTTACGATCATCATATATATACAGATGGCTATTACCAACACGGCTTCCCGTTAGGGCATACCATGGGTGGGGATGGTCAAATGCTAAGTCTCGGTGGAGACATTCGCTTTGATGTTATGAATCGCTTAAATGGTCGAGTAATGATGGCCAAAGTGAATCAGTCAAATTCAATAAATAATCATGCATTTGCGCAAAAAGATGAAATTAAAGCTTTAGATCTTACTTGGACACATTACTTAAAACCAAATGCGCCATTGAAGCTGAATGGATGGGTGAGTGATTCTGATGTCTATGGTCAAGATGCGGGAGTGTCTATCGGAGTCGAAATTCCATTGGATCGTTCATTATTTTAATCAGTTGTCAGCTTAAATAGAATTTCTTTCTAGTTGAGCTAAGAAAAAAACCATTCAACTTAATGAATAAGTTGAATGGTTTTTTATTAGCATGCAGAAAAATTTACCCTTGAATCAACTGCGTTAATTCATCGACATAATCTTGCATTGGTTTTGGATTTTGGTCTTTTCGGCTTTCAATATTTAAGCGTAAAAGTGGTTCAGTATTCGATGCTCGAACATTGAGACGCCATGCACCAAAATTCAGACTGACACCATCCGTTTCATCAATTGCAGGATGTTGATCGGCAAAGTGATCAAAAATCTTTTGAATGGTGGCTTGAGTATCCGCAACTTTAAAATTGATTTCACCCGAACAAGGGAACTTTTCAATCATACCTTCAACCAGTGAAGACAATGTTTGCTGGGTTTCTGAGAGTACAGAAATTGCCAATAACCAAGGAATCATACCGCTATCACAATAAGAGAAATCACGGAAGTAATGATGTGCTGACATTTCACCGCCATACACTGCATTGTGCTCACGCATTTTTTCTTTAATGTATGAATGCCCTGATTTAGACTGAATCGCTTCACCTTGGTATTGTTCAATGACATCAAAGGTATTCCAAACCAGACGAGGGTCATGCACAATTTTTTCACCAGCTTGCTTGAGTAAAAATGCTTGAGCTAAGAGTCCAACAATATAATAGCCTTCAATAAATTGACCTTTCTCATCAAACAGGAAACAGCGGTCAAAGTCACCATCCCAAGCAATGCCCATATCCGCAGCATGTTCAAGCACTGCATTTTGAGTACTGTCACGATTTTCAACTAAAATTGGGTTGGGAATACCATTCGGGAAAGTACCATCGGCATCATTGTGAATTTTGACAAATTCAACAGGCATATTGAGCTGTTTAAATTTTGCTTCAATGGCATCAACCACATGACCAGCCGCGCCATTGCCTGCATTCATGACCAATTTAAGTGGGCGAATTTTGGCAGGATCAATATAAGACATTAAATGATCAATATATTCAGGAAGAATATTGTATTTTTCAGTTTTGCCTTTAGTGATAACTTCATTAAAGTTGCCTGATTCAGCCAATAAGCGAATTTCTTTTAACCCTGAATCGGCTCCAATCGGACGTGCATTTTCGCGGACCAATTTCATGCCGTTATAGTCCATCGGGTTGTGGCTTGCCGTGATTTCGATCCCACCTTGAACATCTAGATGAAAGGCACCGAAATAGACTTCTTCAGTCCCCGTCATACCTAAATCTAATACATCAACACCCGCATCATTCAGACCTTTGATGGTGGCTTGTTTTAAATCTTCACTGCTGAGACGGATGTCGCAGCCCACAACCACTGTTTTAGGTTGATAAATTTGCCCATAGGCACGGCCAATTTTATAAGCAATCTCTTCATTGAGTTCTGTACCAAGTTTGCCGCGAATGTCATAGGCTTTAAAACAAGTAAGTTGTGTCATCTAAATTCTCGAAATAATTCCTGCGAAGTAAGGAAGGTATGATTATAGAAGGAAAATCGCTCCTATATGCCAAGATACTGTTTAACCTTTATATTGATTTTGCTTTTGCTAAGATCCGTTGAGCCCAGTCAACATAATAATTTACATCGTCTAGTTGTTCCTTTTTTGAAGGATGATTAATTGTAGTAAAGGCGGTAATACCTCTTACTTCAGATATAAACTTTTTAGGCCAACTGAGTGATTGAGAAAGTATTGAATTGTTTAATTTTTCGAAATCTATCTCAATTAATAATTGAGTTTTTTCTTCATATCGGAGTAATAGTGTAGAGATGTTCTTTTTTCCATCTGATGTATCAATTTCACATAGATAGAATTGTTCATCATTTTTTGTGTTTATAATTCTATAGACATAAAAGTATCGTAGTTGATTGGCGTTAGAAAACTTGTGGCCTCGGAAACGTTTATATTTTTTAAACGGTGAATTCTTAATTTCTTTGATTTCATATCCTTTTTGTTCAATTTTGTCCAATACCTTAATCAAGTCTTTATGAGTGACTCGCTCTAGTTGAATATCTGATTCTGTTGTAACTCCAGGCAGAGTACCCTCTATATCTCCTTCTCCGCCAGCAAATCCTTCTTCTTGATTTTGGTCTTTATCCATCTGCTTTCGTCTTTGCCGTATGGTAGTTTCGGAAGGGGGCGTCTCTAAAGAAATTTTTAATTCTTCTATCGTATAAATTTTTCCTGGGAGGTTTCTTAGTTTGGCTATTAGTTTATCGATATCTGCATCAGCTTTTTGATTTAATTTTTCTCTAGGTGGACATGTTGGTGTTGACTGCTTGGGATTTTGTCCTTGAGCATTTTTTATTTGTTGTATAATCTTTTTTGAAGTGAAATGAAATTGAATAGGGCGGTTGATAGCTGTATCAAGATTTTTGAAAGACGTGATGCGCTCAATTCTGTAAATACCTGTTTTTTTATTAAAAATACCCTCTACTGTTAGGTTAATATTTTTGATATTAGGAGCTTCCATATCAAAATTAAAGCTTTTAACACCTTTTTGATCAACAATTGTTTTTTGATAAATACTAAGGAAGGCCTTATTTAAGTCCGGCTGTAATAAAATTAAAGCTAGCTTCTTTAAAAAATGAGGATCAGAGATATCAGCTCTCATAATTTTTTTGTTTTGCGCAATATTAATATGTATAGCATTTTCATCATTCATATCCACTAAAATATCTGTTGAATAATTTTCTGCAAAAAGTGCTGCACGTAAAAGATAGGGGTGTGAAAAAAATAGATCCCGAGCAAGAATAAGCTTAGGTAAAAGAATTGTCATATTTTTCTTTAATATGGGTGAATCATAATTAAACTCAAAGTATAACTGACCGTTATGCGTTTTTTGATAATTGTTCTTGGATAAATCTAAAACGTTGAGCGCTGAAAAATCCACTGATTTCAGGGTGTGGTTAAATAATTTCTGTGGATCAGGATTGGCAATTGGAGTTTTATGGTAATAAAGAAGAATACTTTCAATTGGCAATTTAAGATGAATATACCGTTTAATAAGAGGGTTAAATAAACAAGTATCAATATCAAACCGAGTTTGACCATGTCGACTAATTTTTTTCGCAGTATAATAAATCATATCTTTCGGTAAATATTCGATCAGACAATCACTCATTTTTAATTTCACCCCCAAATACTATTAAAAAATCTACGAGCTTCTGGCGTTAATCGTTCAGGGCTTAATCCGGATAGTCGAAGAAAAACACTCGGTGGATAGAACTGATTTTCAGTGTATTGGCGAATAAATGTTCGTGTCAGACGACGTATTTGATAACAATCCACCGACTCAGCGTAGCGCTCCAAAAATGCTTTGGTCAACGGCAGAAAATGCCAGTTTTTTTCAATTAGGCTGACATGCCCAAGTTGTTTAATTAAAAACTTTTTGGTCCATTGTGGGGAGTCTAAGTCTTCTAATAATTCATCACGTATTTTAATCAATTGTTTCATAAACTGACGATCCCGAATACTCCAATCGACACGTGGTTTGGGTAGAGAGAGTGGTGTCATGATAGCGGTTTGATTGATTTGTAACAGCCAATCTTTATGATTGCGATATAAACGTGCGTACAGTGCACCATCATGTTTACGAGCTAGTTTGACTGACATATCCTGAATCAATTGTATCCATTTCAGTTGATCATCTGACAGGACTTGGTAAGTCTTGTGTTTTACAGTGACAGGAATGGCTTGTTCCTCTATACCTACTGTCGCTAGATCCAAATACTGTTGGTATGTATAAATAGGACTTTGTTCGGGAACAAGTGCCTTTAATACGATGAGATGCTCAAGATAAGAAAATGCTTTACGATGTTTTCTACAGATATTCTTGAGCCAGCAGTTCTCAGAGCTCAGATCACCTAATTGATAATATTGAAGAAAACTTTCGCCCCAATAATCGACAACAAGCTGACGGACTTTTTCGTAATTGATATTTTTTTGACCTGACAGTAAGTCTCTGTCTTTCAATAGATTGAAGTAGGCATTTGATAAAATCGAAACATCTTGTACTGCATTATGGCTAGATTGAATAAGTAGATCCTCGATTATTTTTGCTAACTCTAGATGACGCTTTAAGTCTTGTGAATTAATAAAAAGTTGTGAGGAGTCAATAAGGACATTTAAATGAGCATTATAAAATCTTCGGTCTAGCCCATTGCAAGGAACAGAGCTGACAAAAAGGGCAGATTCATGCTTTATGCAATATTCATATCCTGTAATCTGCCAGCTACGTTTCCAATACACTTCACCATATTGTTCCATCTGTTCTTGCCAACAATGCGGACAGAACCGAAAAAAATTCACAGATTTGATTCGCGACGCATTTTTTCCCAACTTGGTATGTAATGATTGATACTGTTCACCCTGTAATACATGTACAGCATAACGCATCACTGTATCAGGTTGAAATGGTTGATAAATTGGTAATAAGGTGTGGTGGTTGATTAAATAGAGTGCATCATAGCAATCGGGTAAATAACTAGCCAATTTTCCTATATGAGATGGTAAATCGTAAGTTGGCGTCAAATTTCTATTATTGAATAATTCTTCAGTAAGGTATTTGGGACTTAAAATTCCATTGTGAATAGCATAACGTGCAATCACACTGTAAATTAACTCATCTGGATATGGTATTGGAAAATTTGAAATCATAATACACTTACTCTCTATTTTTTGTTTAATGCAACACAGGAGAGGTGGGATCAAACAAATAGTGAGATGATTTTAATAGCTCATAAACATCTACTTCCTTTTCTTGTGCTTGACTGAAAAAATTCCGTAAGTCATTGGCTTCAGTGCTCTTCCATTCTTCTGCTTTCATGACTTTGCGTGATGTTCTTGGTTTTCTTACCGAAGTTGTGGTCTGAGGCTGGTCCAATTTATCTTTTGCTACAGAGCCGTCTAATACTTCCAGAATATGCTGGAGTAGTACCTGTAAGTTCTCGTTTGGATATTTTTTTAATGCAGAAGTGACATGCAGATCTATTGTAGCAGCGGGGTGACCTAAGGCCGTTAGCATACCTATAAGTGTGGAATAATGTGGTCCTAGATCTTTACGCTGTATTTCCGTTTTTAATGCAGCTTTTAAACGGTGTTGTTCAACATATTCCTCAATTTGAACTTGAGGGATAGTTAAGTCAGAATACCGTGCAATACGTGTGGGGTTGCCTGAGCGGAGTGCATCCAAAATATCGTGGACTGGCTGTAATTGTTCTTCGTAGACTTTTTTAAAAAGTTCAGATGTAATTTTTTCCAGACCAATGGTGATTGCATGAATCTGCACCAAGCAGAACAGTTTAACCACTAAATCTGGAATGCCCTGCGTATAATAATACCAAGTGTTTCTTAATTCATCGGTCAGTTCAGCTTGTTGGTGAAAGCATACCATTCAGAAATGATCATTTGATCAGGGGTGCTAGGATCGGGAGTGGGTACTTCATTGCGCATAGGTTCCCAGATTAAAGAGCCTAATCCCGCACTGCGTCTAGCTGATCTTAAGTCTTCTTGCAGAATTTCATTGGCTTTGGGTGTCCCAATCATCACAATTGGAATGGATGCCACATTCACAAGGGTGACAAAGAAATTAAGAATGATTTCAGCCCCGCCAGATTTTTTTGTATTCAAATGCTGGATTTCATCAATGATTAAAAGTCCAATTGAATAATTATTTGCGATAATTTTCATCTGCTGCAGCATGGCATTCACATTTAAGCGACTTCTGGTGAAACGATGCTCGAAGTTCGTATCTCCTAATGCTAAATCTACTGCTCTAAAAAAGTTTGAGCATAAGTTTTTTAAAGAGCTGTCATGCGGACAATCAATTTTAAGGTAAACAATTTGTTTTAATCCCAGCTCTCTATGTTCAATCACTTGCGGGTAATAACGCAAAATTTTGTTCATTGTCGTTGTTTTACCGCTTCCCGAACATCCTATAATTGACATGCTAGTTGCAGTCGACTCTGGAGGTGCATAGCGGTAACAGCTTTCATTTGATGGTTCTAGTTGCTGAAAAGCAGCGTGTAAATGTCGATGTCTATCACCATTAGTGATGTTTCTACTCACATAACCTTGCCGAATCATAATAGAAATTTTTTGCTCAAGGGATAGATGTTTGGTCAGTGGTTGAAAAAAATCATGAGGCAACTGAGCAATCAGATGGATTCTTTCTGGTTGGGGTAAGAAACGCTGTTCTGGAATAAATTTCAGTTTCCCTCGTAGGTGTTTAATGACCGATTTTGTGTCAAGGATAGGCGGTAATTGAGTAATGAGAGGATTATCCCCATAGATATCTTCTATCGATGTGTTGACCGCGAGTTCATTATTATTCATTCTTCATCGTCCTCTTCAAATAATTGTCTCATTAAGTCTGGTTGACTGGTCAAATCCAGATTGCTGCTGTGAGATGGGGGTGTTGGAGTATTGTCTTGGTTGGAATGGATAGTCCGGATAGAATTGACGGACCTATTTTGGAGATGTTCCTCACGTTCCACCTGAATTGCTTCTTGTTTGTTCTGACGAATATCCCGAGTACGTTGTGCTTTAGAAAGTTGGTGAACTCCTGCTTGAGCCTGCCGGCTCTGTGCTGTGTGGATGATTTTGTCAGTAAAATCCTGTAATTCACTAATGGCTACAGACTTTAGTTGTGAATGTTGTTTTTCAACAGTTTTGATTGCTTTTTGAATTTGTTCAGCTTCCCACCAGGTCAGATGCTGATATTGACGTGAGGCATCACTTAAGTGCGCTTCCCAGTATTCCAACTTATTTTCATCAAAGAAAACATAAATGGTATTTACTGAGTATGGGTCAAAACCAATCCGCAACTTTTTCGGGCGGGATTTGGTCGTGTTACGAATAAACCAGCCTTGTTGATGCATTTCCAGACATTGATAGAGTAAGCCTTTGACTTTAAGTCCCTTGTCACTTAAGGAGGCGTCGGTCCTAGGTAACAAGCCAACATATAGTGATTTGTTATCCACTTGTCTTAACATCCCAGTACGGTGCTGTAGACCCCACTGCCAGAGCTTAAGGGGGATAGAAGGCAGGTCAGTCGGCATATCGGCACTACGATCGTATTTCGTCAAAATATCAAAATTATTGCGTAACAAGACGCAGCTTAAGATGATTTTTCTGAACTCTTCCAGAGTTAGACAAGCTTCTAGTCGATAATCATGTCCGCCTTTCTTTTTTTCCTTGAATCCAGAAACAACACCAATATTCTCGTAGGATTTAAAGCGTGACTGAATGATTCCAAAAGCCCTCTCCACAATACCTTTGGCATCGCTTCGATACGGTGGCGCATTTTCAATACGAACAGAAAAGTTTTTTTCAAGAAGTTCAATTTGATAGCCAATTAGTTCACCGCGGTCTGCAAGTATGGCACCAGGTAAACCATAAATAGGCCAGTCTTCTGGTTGTATTTGCAAGCCATAACTCTGACAGAATGTCACTTTATCTTGGATTGCAACGCTGAGGCATTGTATAGCTGTGTTAAATGAACTGTTTTCCATACCGACATAAAGTCCAGTAATCATCCTGCTGAATACATCGATAACAATATATACGGTAGGTCGGCCAATAATCTGTGATGGATCTCGTGATGATACTAGATAGATGTCAGCGACTGTTGAATCTATCTCATAACGTGCACCAGGACCATTTGCTTGCTTGGTCGCTGTTGAAGTCAGAGGTTTGTGATCTTTCAGGGTTTTCTGATTCTTCAGAATTTCCTTGGAATTGTTCTTATTTCTATATCGCGTATTATAAAAGTAGTAGAATTGAGCATACGTTGGAATATCTCCAGCTTGCACTTGATGAAAGTGCTTGGAAAATAAATTTTTAAACCGAAGATAAGTTTCGTTAATGGATTGTTTTTTGACAGGAACTAAATACTCTTCGATGGCTTTCTTAAAATATAATTCAACCTGTTCAGTAACATTCTTACCTTCATTTGATTCATAGATGCGTGGTCTGCCAATTTTTTTATCACCTATCGTTCTTTTTTGGCCTTTTCCACCTGAGTTTTCATAGTCCGGTACCAAAGCATTTATCGTTTGACCACGCTGCCAGTAGCGTCTTAGGAGTCGTAGAATTTTATTAATTGATACTTCTTTCTCTAGATGTAGAGTTTTAATTTTTGCAGTCCTGATTTTTGCATTGATAAGAACTTGTTCATCATTAATTAAATCTTGAATAATTAAAAAGTTTTCATCTCTTTTTTTGAGTTGAATAGAATCTTCACTCAAGTTTAATCGTTTTAAGTATTCATAAGGATCTTGCGCTGGTATCAGGCTTTGATCATCTGAGAGAGTTTGAAGTTCCTTAGACAAAATGAGTTCAGGAAAAGCATTTTTATTATCAATCGCAATCCATACCGTATACTGCGGTAAGAATTTGAGTATTCGGTATTGTGTTGAATTCAAGATGTAAACTGAATTAATTAGTTGCATGGACTGTATTCTCATTCTGGAGCAAATTACTTGCATGAATATCAGAGAGTTTAAGCTCCAAGTACGAAATTTCTAGATTAAATTGAAGTATTCGCAGTGCAAATAATTTTCTAAACAATGCGAGCGTCGCTCCGATACCCATTTTTTGAGTTTGGTCAAAATGCTTACAAAATTGGATTAATGAGCTTTGAGGGTACTGGCTAATTTCTTCCATAAAATAAACTGCTAGATCGATCATGTGATTTGTTATTTCAAGGTCATTTTTTTCTACATACAACCATTTAATGTTCTCTAGTACCGTAGCAGGAATGTCTTTTTCAGTAATCAACTTGAACGGCGTATTGTGCTCTTCTTCCCAGTAGCGACGTTTAATTTCTAATGACTCAATAACATGAGCTTTATTCAGATCTTTGCTGTAAAGAGTGTCAAGGGCTATAGAAAACTTACCAAAATCAACTAAAAAATCTGAAGATAGGGTAAAAGGTATATAGTCAATCGACACTTTTTTCATTCGGAAACGAGAACAGATGGAGTTAAGATCATAGATATCCAAAGGATAATGCTCGCGAATATCTGTAACGTTCTGATTCCAGTCAAGCAGTAAAAAGGTAGATAGCTCTAGATCAGAAAATAAGTGATGAAGACGTTTACTGACACGGCCTTGTACTCTGTGAGAGCGACCAATTGAACTGAAGTTTTGAACAGTTTTACAAGGTTTATAATCGCGTCCATGGCCCTGGCCATACCCTTCTGTTACTAGTTCTTCATAGTTTTTTATAATTTTTGCCATACAGAAGACCTGTGGGTTTTGGTGGATAATTAATCATATCTGAAGCGGGTTAATTTTGTATTTAGCAAAAACATACAAACTTAAATATATTTATATACAAACAAAATTTTATAATTTTTATTTAATTATTTATTTAATTCAGCAACTTAATAATTAATATGGTATTTTAATACTCAATTAATGAGTTTAAAAAAACGTTGATGATAGGCAAAAGTATTCAAATTACATCTTAGTAAACATCGTTGCATATTCTTATGTAAACCAATTGCATATTCAGACTCAAACCCGACCATTCATTTTGGTTCATAGTAAAATGCTTATTTTCTATTCCAAATATTTTAGAACAAAATATGTAAATTTGGATCTTAAAGTACTACCTTAATCTGCTATAATTTGTACATCATTATGATGTACAAATTGGTGGAAAATATGGCTAACTTAGCAACAGAACGAATCAATGTTCGTTCAACCGTAGATGCAAAGAATGTAATTGAGCAAGCTGCGAATTTATTGGGTCTTAGTGTGAGTTCCTTTATGATCCAATCCTCATTTGAACGAGCAAAAGAATTACTTAAATCTAATCACGAGTTAAAAGTAAATAATGCTGATCGTGATATGTTAATGAATTTGCTTGAAAATCCACGCCCTGCAAATGATGAGATGAAAAATTTAATGAGTTTATTGGATGAAAATTGAGGTTTTACAAGCCCATCATCAGAAAAAATCATTTAATTGTGGGCAAGATGATTTAAATAAGTTCATAAAACAATACGCATCCCAACATCAGAAATCAGGAACAAGTAAAACCTATGTTGCTATTGATGATGCACAGGTGAGGGGATTTTATTGTCTATCAAGTACCTCTATAGGATTTGATGCTGTTCTCACTAAACGATTACCTCGTTATCCCTTACCTTGTGTGGTTGTGGGTCGCTTTGCCGTTGATCAAGCAGCACAGGGGCAAGGAGTTGGAAAAGTACTTTTAGCACATGCTCTTAAACAAGTTTCAAAAGTTGCTCAAATTATTGGCGTAAATTTTGTTGTAATACATGCTAAGGATCAAAAAGCTATGGAGTTTTATCAGCGGTTTGGCTTTATCTCATTAACATCAAATCCATTAACATTAATATATCCAGTGAATGAAATACCTCATTTTAAATAAGGTGGGCTGCTAGTAACAGGAATAGCTAATAGACTTATTCAGAGTTTGCACATAGTTCCTTATCCCTTATTTTGCTTTATGACCAAATACTGCGTCTAATTATGGTAATTTAATTAAGTTTGTTTTATTTTTTATCTTAAGTTGTTGATATATCTTATTCATTATTTTTTATTTTTAAAATTAAGTTTGTATTAATATTTACTATCTTTAATTCTAGATGAAATTAAGTTTGCATAATATTCTTCCGCATTTAAAATGCGAATTCTTGCGCAGAAAGGCGAAGCATACTTTAAATAAAAATGAAATTTTTTCAAGGTGAGGTCAAAAAGGAATGCTTTTTGAATCTAGGGTGAGATTTTTATATATTTATCTAATTGAATATATTAGTAATAATTTTATATTTCTGGTTTGACTCTAATTTGAATTTAATTATATTAAAAACCCTGTAGACTTGGTGAAGAATCACTGGTTCTACAGGGTGGGGGGTTATTCGTTTACTTCATTAATATCCAAACTTAAATAATTAAATCTAAACTTAATTATTTGGTACAAACTTAATTATACGAACACACCAGCCCTTGATCAAAAATTATTATTCCACCGTCACTGACTTCGCCAAGTTACGTGGCTGATCGACATCTGTTCCACGCAGCACGGCAACATGGTATGAGAGTAATTGCACGGGTACGCTGTATACGATTGGTGACAATATTTCATTCACACTTGGCACATAAACCACGTGTTGACGATCTTTCGCTTTGATGCCGCTGTTTTCATCTGCAAAAACAAACAACTCACCACCACGCGCTTGCACTTCTTCCATATTCGATTTGAGTTTATCCAACATGTCATCTTGTGGAGCAAGAATCACCACAGGCATATCATTATCAACCAGTGCCAATGGACCATGTTTTAACTCACCAGCCGCATAGCCTTCAGCATGGATGTATGAAATCTCTTTAAGTTTCAAAGCACCTTCAAGGGCGATAGGGAACTCAGTTCCACGACCCAAGAATAGACAGTGATTTTTTTCAACAAATAATTCTGATAGACGTAGAATCTCAGCATTATTTTGTAAAGTATCTAAAATCACTTTCGGTGTATGCCAAAGCGCAGCAATAATTTCAGAGACACGGTCAGTTGAAATGCTTTGCTTAATTTGACCAATTTTCAATACCAATAGCATCAATGCCGCAAGCTGTGTGGTAAAGGCTTTGGTCGAAGCAACACCAATTTCAGGGCCTGCAAGCGTCAACAAACTGTAGTTGGTTTCACGTACCATTGACGAAGTTGCCACGTTGCAAATAGTCATGGTCGTGATATTCAAGCTCTTCGCTGCTGCACGTTTTTGCGTATCACGCAGTGCAGCTAAAGTATCGGCTGTTTCACCTGATTGAGAAATACAAACATACAGTGTGTTATTCACAATCACAGGCGAGCGATAACGGAATTCACTGGCAATTTCGACTTGGCAAGGCACATCAATCAGTTGTTCAAACCAATATTTGGCAATCATGCCGGCATGGTAGCTAGTACCACAAGCGATGATTTGCACTTGTTGAATTTGGCTGAAATCTTGAGCTGCATTGGCAAGGAAATCATCACGAAGCGCATTACCATT
The DNA here is from genome assembly GCF_013418685.1 of Acinetobacter sp. YH12129. NCBI lineage: Bacteria > Pseudomonadati > Pseudomonadota > Gammaproteobacteria > Moraxellales > Moraxellaceae > Acinetobacter > Acinetobacter sp. YH12129. The sequence continues at coordinate 41,413 of NZ_VPBP01000010.1, read as the reverse complement.
TAAGGCTTGTGAAATCGTTTGTTTAATCGCTTCAGGCTGCTCATAAATTTCTTTGAGCATATAGTGTTTATATTCACCTTTTGAAGCATTGCTTACAGTCGCATCAAGCTCTTTGATTGGACGATTCACCAATTTACCCTCGACGAATACTTCAATGGTATGACGTGTTAAACGTGCAATATCACCTTCTTCAAGGTAGATAAAACGGTTGGTAATCGGTAAAAGTGCCAATTGATCCGAGCTAATAAAGTTCTCGCCAATACCGACACCAATCACAAGAGGTGAACCTTCACGCACCGTGATTAATTCATCAGGATGGTCGGTATGTACGATACCCAGTGCATAAGCACCTTTGAGTTGAGGCACGACACTTTTAACTGCTTCTAAAAGACTCGGAGTGCTTTTTAAAGCATCATTGACTAAATGCGCGACAACTTCTGTATCTGTTTGTGAGGTAAAGACATAACCAAGTGCTTCAAGATCATCTTTAAGCTCTTGATAGTTTTCAATAATACCGTTATGAACAACAGCCACATTGCCTGAGATATGCGGATGGGCATTATTTTCAGTCGGTTTACCATGGGTTGCCCAGCGTGTATGTGCAATACCGACCGAACCTGCGATATCTGCTTCTTCAACGGCTTGTTCAAGATTTGCAACTTTACCTACGCGACGTTCACGTAGAACATGGCCTTTATTAATCAGCGCTAAACCCGCAGAGTCATAGCCACGATATTCAAGACGCTTTAAGCCTTCAATTAAAATATTGGTAATACTACGTTCTGCAACGCCGCCGACGATACCACACATAATGAATTCCTCTTATTTCTTAATCTTTTGCGGACGCGGATAGTTTTCTTTGGCAAATTGCTTTGAACGCTCCACCGCTAAACTGTTGTCTGCTACATCGCGTGTAATCGTTGAACCGGCACCGACAGTTGCGCTATTCCCAATGTGTACTGGAGCAACCAAAGAGCTGTTTGAGCCGATAAAGGCGCGATCACCAATGATGGTTTTAAATTTGTTGGCGCCGTCATAATTGCAGGTAATGGTGCCTGCGCCAATGTTTGAACCTGCGCCTACTTCTGCATCGCCTAAATAGGTAAAGTGGTTGGCTTTTGAACCTATGCCAATGCTTGAGTTTTTGACTTCAACAAAGTTGCCGATGTGCACTTCATTCGCAAGTTTTGCACCTGGACGCAAGCGCGCAAACGGGCCGATTTGCACATCTTCGCCGACAATGGCGCTGTCAAAAACGCTATATGGTTGAACTTTAGTACCTGCCGCAATCTTGGTGTCTTTAATGATACAACCTGCACCAATTTCTACGTTATCACCGAGTTCAACATCACCTTCAATAATCACGTTAATATCGATACGGACATCTTGACCAACAGTCAATGTACCACGTAAGTCGAAACGTGCAGGATCAATCAGGTGAACGCCTTGTTGCATCAGTTGTTTAGCTTGGAATGCTTGAAATTCACGTTCAAGTGCAGCTAACTGTACACGGTCATTGACACCTTCCACTTCGAACGCACGTTCTGGTTCAACAGATGCCACTTCGAGACCGTCTGCAATCGCCATGGCAACGATATCGGTCAGGTAATATTCACCTTGCGCATTGTTGTTGCTTAATTTTGGCAACCATTCGTGCAATTTAGCATTACTTACGGCATAAATACCGGTATTAAATTCTTTGATTTTACGTTGTTCTTCAGAGGCATCTTTGTGTTCAACAATGGCTTGAATTTTGCCATTTTCACGTACAATACGACCATAACCAGTCGCATCATTAACCGTTAAAGTTACTAAGCCAATACCTGTTTGAGCAGATGCATCTAATAGTTTTTGTAATGTTGTTTCAGTGATACAAGGCACATCACCTGAGAGAATCAAAGAAATCCCGGTTTTTGCTAGGACAGGCAGAGTCACTTTGACTGCATGGCCTGTACCCAATTGTTCTGCTTGTTCAACCCATTTGACATTTTCATGTGCAAACGCGTTTTGAACCAATTCACCGCCATGCCCATAGATGGTAATTATTTCTTCTGCATTTAGTTTTTTCGCAGTGTTGATGACATGGCCGAGTAGAGGTTGTCCTGCGAGTGGTTGTAATACTTTGGGTAAACGAGAACGCATACGTGTCCCTTTACCTGCAGCAAGAATAATAACGCTAGTAGACATGTTTAATCCTAGGTGTTTCTATTACATAGACAAAATATAAAAATAAATACAGATGCAAAGCGCGGCCCAAAGACCCGCAATGATGTCGTCAAACATGATGCCAAAGCCACCACCGACTTGACGGTCAATGACACGAATAGGCCACGGTTTCCATACATCGAATAGACGGAATAGGGCAAAACCAATCAGTGCCCAAGTCCAGCTCATTTGCCCAAGATATAAAATTGGGAGGAAGGTAATGGACTGACCGGCAAATTCATCCCATACGATGCGGCCATCGTCATGAACACCCATGACTTTGGCGGTTTGACCGCAAATAAAAATGCCGACAATTGACATGATGATCATGACAATAATGGAGTTGATAAATCCAATTGCAAGCCAACCAGGAATAAACAATAAAGCAAACGCAGAGCCAAATGTTCCCGGTGCTTTGGGAGCAAGACCAGAACCAAAGCCCACGCCACAGAATGCGATGACTCGGTTAAACCAAGACATGGATTTAAAGTTAATGGCTGGTTTATGCAAAATGCTGATATCCCTGAAATTTTATGACTTGGTCCACACCGTGGTTGTTATAACGGATTCCCAAATTTGGGGTGATTTGACCGATTTTACTAATGTTTACATCTAATTTTAGTTGCAGAATTTTTTGATAATTCTGCGGGCTTATTGTAAAGCATAACTCATAGTCATCACCACCCGCGAGTGCGTACTGCCATTGGGATTCTTGTTGTAATTGTTTTACATGGTCGTCGATAGGAAGTTGATCTAACTCGATTTCTGCACCCACTTTAGAGGCATGCAAAATATGTCCTAAGTCCTGAGCCAAGCCGTCAGAGACATCGATCATGCTATGAGCTAAGCCTTTGAGCTGTTGACCAAGTTGGCAACGTGGTGTTGGATAATCTAAACGCTTTTGCAGTGGGTGTCCTAAATGCTGTAATCCGTACGCAGCATCGCCAACTTGACCGCTGACACAAATGAAATCACCAACTTGAGCGCCTGAGCGGGTTACTGCTTTGCCTATATCGACCCAGCCTAATGCTGTGACTGAAATCGTCAGATGAGGACTTTGTGTGGTATCACCACCGATTAAACTCACACCAAATTGATCGCAACAATCATATAAACCCTGACTAAAGCCTTTGAGCCAGTCATGATCAATTTGGGGTAGGCTCAATGCCAATAAAATACTGTGTGGTTTGGCACCCATTGCAGCAATGTCAGAGAGGTTGACAGCAACAGATTTCCAGCCGATGGCATGTGGTTTTGTGTCGAGAGGGAAGTGACGTCCAGCAACCAGTGTATCAGCACAGATGACCAATTGTTGCTGTGGAGGAGGGGTGAGCAAGGCTGAGTCATCACCGACCCCTAAATCGACAGAATTAATATTCTGACGATTAAAATAGGTATCAATGATCGAGAACTCAGCCATACAACGTACTACTTAAAAAATTAATTAGCTTGTTGTTTTTCTGCTGCACGCAATGTAGTCGCTAAACGATCCAATACACCATTGATGTATTTATGGCTGTCTGCACCGCCAAAATGTTTAGCTAACTCGATCGCTTCATCTAACACGACGCGATATGGAATCTCAAGGTGTTCTTTGAGTTCATATGCACCAAGACGAAGTGTTGCAAGTTCAACGCCATCTAAGGCTTCAACTTCGCGATCGAGTACAGGGATTAAAAGCGCATCCAATGCTTCATGATTGGCAACAACCTCGGTCAATAACTCGTGGTAATAGCCGAGATCGACCTTGTGCATGGCATTTTCCACACGCGTACGTGCTTCAATCTCATGCACAGGATTGCGGCTCATTTGCCATTCATAAATTCCTTGTACAGCAAAGCGACGTGCTTTACGTTTTGCTGCATAAGTTGCTTGAAGTGTTTGCGACATAGCGTTAAATAGCCTTTAACAAGTTAACCATTTCAATAGCAGTTAAGGCAGCTTCACTACCTTTATTGCCTGCTTTTGTACCTGAGCGTTCAATCGCTTGTTCAATACTATCCGTAGTCAATACACCATTAATTACTGGTAAGCCAGTATCTAGACCAACAACGCCTAAACCTTTGGCACATTCGCCAGCAACAAAATCGAAGTGAGGCGTGCTACCACGAATCACTGCGCCAAGCGCGATGATGGCATCGAAACGATCTGAAGCTGCAAGTTTCTTTGCAACCACTGGAAGTTCCCAAGCACCCGGTGCATGAACAACAGTGATATTATCCTCTGATACGCCATGACGTTTCAATGTATCAACGGCACCTTCTAGCAAATGTTCAACAACAAAGCTATTAAAACGACCAACTAAAATCGCATAACGGTCTTCGTTCGCGAGATGTAACATACCTTCAATACGGCGAACTGCCATAGCAACCTCGATTATTTCTCTGATGTTTGATTTGCGGTGATGTATTCCACCACTTCTAAGTTAAAACCTGATAGTGCATTAAAGCGTAATGGCGAGCTAAGAAGCTTCATTTTTTCCACGCCTAAATCACGTAAAATTTGTGCGCCGACACCAATGGTTTGGTACTGCTGTGACAGTGCTGCATTGGATTTAACATTTTTCGGTGCAGTTAAATTTTCTAAAGCAGGGCCTAAGTCCTGTAAATGACGCTGACCAATCCACACTAAAACACCACGATCGCTGGATGCGATTTCTTTGAGTGCTTTATCGAGATTCCACGCTGGAGCGCCATCTTGTTTATTCAGTTTTAATAAGTCACGAACTGGGCTGAAACCGTGTACACGTACAGTGGTCACGCCTTGCTTTGGTTCGCCTTTCACAAGGGCTAAATGAATGTCTGGATTACCAATTTCACGGTAACGGAACAATTCAAATGTACCGTATTCTGTATCTAGTGTTTGCTGGTCTAGACGTTCAACCGTTTGTTCATTGGTCATGCGGTAGTGAATCAGATCTGCAATGGTTCCCATTTTTAAGCCATGCTTTTCAGCAAACACTTCAAGGTCTGGGCGACGCGCCATAGTGCCGTCTTCATTGATGATTTCACAAATCACAGATGCGGGTTCTAGGCCGGCTAAACGCGATAAATCACAGCCTGCTTCAGTATGACCGGCACGGTGAAGGACACCACCAGGCTGTGCCATCAGCGGGAAAATATGGCCTGGCTGTACGATATCAGCCGGTTTAGCATGTGCAGCCACCGCTGTTTGAATGGTGTGCGCACGTTCAGCAGGAGAAATACCTGTTGAAATGCCATTTGCTGCTTCAATAGACAAGGTAAAGTTTGTACCGTGCTGTGCACCGTTTGCATCAACCATGAGTGGTAAATTTAACTGTTGGCAACGCTCTTTGCTGAGCGTTAAGCACACAAGACCACGCGCATGCGTAATCATGAAGTTGATATCTTCAGGGCGTACGTGGGTCGCAGCAATAACAAGGTCGCCTTCATTTTCACGATCTTCATCATCCATCAGGATGACCATTTTTCCTGCACGAATATCAGCTACGAGCTCTTCAACAGTATTGAGCGGCATCAATCTTCACCTTTTTGTTTGTCTCGAATGACATTTACTTGCATTGATTGTTGCATAGTCTAACGTTTTTTTGCGTTCTTTGCCTATGCTTATCATTTTCCTTTAATGGCTCATTGTTATACACAGTCGCCAGAACCTTGAAAAGAGGACTTTATTTGAATTGTGCCATTTATGCCCAATCTTTAAGCGATTGAAAAGCATAAAAATGGGTAAGCTTATACAGATTTTAAATAATTCAAATGAAAGAGATGAACAGTTTGTCGGAAAACTGTCGGTCTTTAACTCCATGAACTGTCACATAAAAATCAATCACGTTGATGCAGCCACATGGCTCTCTAAATATTGCCGAATCATCATCTTATTGGCGTTTAAAATAGTTTTTTGCAAATGTGGATCTGCGGCTGCACGCGCAATTAAAATGGCACCGGCAAGTTGGCAGATGATGGCCCAAGCATGTTCTTCGCTACCGAGATGCTGACTAAATAAAGCGTGACCACGCAGTAATTCAGTTTCATATACCAACTTGGTGTCCTGATCTGCACGCGCTATTTCACTCGCAAGCGTGGGGAGTGAACAACCTTGCTCGGGATGCTGAACATGTGCAGGGGTTAAATAGCGGTCAAGCTCAAATTCAATCCAATCTTGCGCATTATCATGTGGATTGTTTTGCCACGTATCAAAACTGTGTTGTAACTCATGTTCAATTAAGGCTTTAAGTAGCTCTTGTTTAGACGAAAAATGTGAGTAAAAGGCGCCACTGGTGACGCCGGCGGCTTTCATAAATCCATCCACACCTGTTGCGGCAAAGCCGTCTTTTTTCGCAATTTGTCCGCTGATGGTTAAAAGTTCTTGGCGTTTTTTTTGTTTGTATTCGGGTTTGTAGCGCATCTGCAACCCCCTTGAAAATAAGATTGACGATAAATTAACCATAACATAGTATTCGTTATAGTAACGATCGTTATTTAATAATGTGTAGTTTAAAACCGACGCTTAAATAAAAGGAGCGTGGAATAAAAATAAACAGTAATGGAGTGAGACTATGCAACAACTCAATCAGATTTCGTCAAAAGTCGCTTTAGTGATTGGTGCAGGTGATGCAACTGGTGGTGAAATAGCCAAACGTTTTGCCCGCGAGGGTTATCTTGCTTGTATGACACGACGAAATGCAGACAAATTAAAGCCTTTAATTGCTGAAATTCAAGCACAGGGAGGGACTGCTTTTGGCTTTGGTTCAGATGCTCGAAAAGAAGAGAAAGTGATTGAACTCATCGAGCATATCGAATCAAATATTGGCCCGATTGAGGTGATGGTCTTTAATATTGGTGCCAACGTCCCTTGTAGTATTTTGGAAGAAACCGCACGTAAATATTTCAAGATTTGGGAAATGGCATGTTTCTCGGCATTTTTAACGGGTCGGGAAGTGGCGAAGCGCATGGTGAGCCGTGAATCTGGCACAATTATTTTTACGGGTGCGACGGCTGGGGTTCGTGGTGCCGCAGGCTTTGCCGCTTTTGCTGGCGCAAAACATGCGCTTCGTGCCTTGGCACAAAGCATGGCGCGTGAACTTGGGCCTAGAAATATTCATGTGGCGCATGTGGTGGTTGATGGGGCGATTGATACCGACTTTATTAAAGATACTTTTCCCGATTTGTACGTGAAAAAAGCGCAAGATGGTATTTTAAATCCAGTACATATTGCAGAAAATTATTGGCATCTCTCACAGCAACCACGAGATGCATGGACGCATGAATTAGATCTGCGACCGTGGATGGAACGCTGGTAAGCACTGATTTAAAAATATTAGGAAAATAAGCAAAAAAAGGACGAAAAAATGAAAGTCATTGAATTTTATTTTGATGTCGGCAGCCCATATAGCTATATCGGTTTTCATCGCATTCAACAGATTGCACAGCAGTATCAAGCAGAGCTGATCTGGAAGCCGATGCTACTCGGTGGGGTGTTTAAAGCCACAGGCAATAGTAGCCCGATGGCGGTACCTGCGAAGGCACGTTATTCCATGATTGATCTTCAACGTTGGGCAAAGCTATGGCAGATACCCGTACAGATGAATCCTTATTTTCCAATCAATACCTTACAATTGATGCGCTTACTCACAGCCGTTCAGCTGTTTCAGCCTGAAAACTTCGTACAAGTGGCGACGGGTATTTTTGATGCCATGTTTGGGCAACCCCGTAATTTAAATGATCTCACCATCTTCATTCAACTCATGCAAGAACTGGGGTTAGATGCAGAACAAGTGAAACAGTGGTTGGATGATGAAAAAGTCAAATCTGAGCTGAAAGTGGTGACCGAAGAAGCCATTGAACGAGGTGTTTTTGGCGCACCGAGTTGGTTTGTGAATGATGAGCTGTATTGGGGTGTGGATCATCTACATTTCGTAGAGGATGCGTTACAAGCGCAGTAACGCTTGGTGATACATGCCTAGATCCATTCAAAAATTGAAATAAAAAAGCGAACCTCGGTTCGCTTTTTTATGGTCTGGATCAAATCAAGATTTAGAAGAAGCCCATTGGTTTGGTGTTATAGCTCACCAACAAGTTTTTGGTTTGTTGATAATGATCAAGCATCATTTTGTGGTTTTCCCGGCCGATCCCTGATTTTTTGTAGCCACCGAATGCTGCGTGTGCAGGGTAGATATGATAACAGTTGGTCCATACACGACCTGCCTGAATAGCACGACCCGCACGATATGAAGTATGCGCTGAACGCGACCAAACCCCTGCACCTAGACCATAAATCGTGTCATTGGCAATTTTAATGGCATCATCAAAGTCTTTAAAGGTTGCTACTGAAAGCACAGGGCCGAAGATTTCTTCTTGGAAAATCTTCATGTCATTGGTGCCTTTGAAAATGGTTGGTTCAATATAGAAACCTGTACCGACTTCATTTCGTGGGTCACCACCAGTAATGAGCTGTGCACCTTCATTTTTACCTGTCGCGATACAGCCCAAGATTTTGTCTTGCTGCTCTTGCGATGCCTGTGCACCAATCATGGTATCGGTATCGAGTGGATGACCCGTCTTAATACGTTTCACACGTTCTACTGCCATTTCCAAGAATCGATCAGCAATGCTTTCTTGTACCAATGCACGTGAAGGACAGGTACAGATTTCACCTTGGTTCAGCGCAAACATGGCAAAACCTTCGAGCGTTTTATCTAAGAATTCATCGTCTTTGTCCATGATGTCTTCAAAGAAGATATTTGGTGATTTTCCACCAAGTTCTAAAGTCACAGGAATGATATTTTCAGTCGCATATTGCATGATCATTTGACCCACAGCGGTTGAACCGGTGAAGGCGATTTTTGAGATGCGTGGATTGGTCGCCAATGGACGACCGACTTCAACACCATAACCATTCACAATATTCAGCACGCCCGGTGGGAGTAGATCTTGAATGAGTTCAGCCAAGACCAAGATGCTGACAGGCGTTTGCTCCGCAGGTTTCAACACGATGCAGTTACCCGCAGCCAATGCTGGAGCAAGTTTCCAAGCCGCCATCAAGATTGGGAAATTCCACGGAATAATTTGACCGACCACACCAAGTGGTTCATGGAAATGGTAAGCAATAGTATTTTCATCAATTTCAGAAATGCCGCCTTCTTGGGCACGGATACAGCCGGCAAAATAACGGAAGTGATCGATACAGAGTGGAATATCAGCGGCTAAGGTTTCACGAATCGGTTTACCGTTGTCCCATGTTTCTGCAACTGCAAGGAGCTCTAGGTTTTCTTCAAGTCGATCGGCAATTTTTAATAAAATATTTGAGCGTGTGGTTGGGGAAGAGGCGTTCCATTGGGCTTTGGCTTTATGCGCTGCATCCAAAGCCAATTCAATATCTTCAGCAGAAGAACGTGGCACTTTGGTAAAAACTTTACCGTCTACAGGGGAGATATTTTCAAAGTATTCACCTTTCACTGGCGCGACCCATTGGCCACCAATCAGGTTTTCATACTGAGCTTTAAACTGAACTTTTGAACCGGGTTGATTAGGATCGACATAACGCATATGAATTTTCCTTTGCTTGTTTATTATGATCTTGTTGGGCTGCCCATCTGTGGCAATCTACAGCTTTGGTATAAGGTACTTTTGTACATTATTTGATTAGCATAGCCTGTATAAGGTTGGAAAAAGGTTGGAGACAAGAAGGTTTACAATATTTTTTTTCAGTCTTAAAAACAAAAGCCAGGAAACGGATTTTTAGTCATGAATTGTTGTGAGAATAATGAATGATGATACAGAAGGATTTATCTGAAAAACGACAGAATGTCGAACGGTTAAGGCAGGGCATGAGTCTGTCAAAGCAGCAAACTTCGCAATTGAATGAGAGCATTGCGAGTTCTTGGCAGCGATCGGCGCAGGCAGAAATTCCGGAAAATCGGAGTGCTGCGCCTTTGGTAAATTTAAGCCCTCAAAGTCAACAACAGTCGGCATTGCATCATGCCTTGCAACATTGTGCCGAAGATTTAAAACACATTGCCGAACAGTCGTCGATGGTACTTGCCGTGGGCGATGTGGGGAGCACGATTATTTGGAGTGCGTCGAGTCGGCAAATGCAAAGTGCTGCGGAAAGTGTGCATTTTATTGCGGGTGGGCAATGGCGCGAAGAATTGGTCGGAACCAATGCATTAGCGTTGTCTTTAAAAACCCAACAGTCGAGTTGTGTGTTTTCAAATGAACATTACATGCCATCAGTACATGAATGGGTCTGCTATGCAGCACCGATTATCGATCCACATACGCAGCAAATTTTAGGCGTGGTTGATTTATCCACCGTCTGGAAAAACCACAATAGTTTAGGGCTACTTGCGGCTGAACGCTGCGCTTCGATTATTCAATCGGCTTTGCTCGATTTTCAAAAACAGCATTTGTATATTCGGGCCTTTGCAGTGCCGCAAGTGTTATTTAATGGCAAAGTGATGGTGCTGACCCCACGGCAAATTGAAATTTTGACTATCTTGGCGCTATGTCCGCAAGGCATGACCTTAGATACTTTGCATCAAGCCTTATATGGTGAACGTAAGGTGAGTGTTGGGACTTTAAAAGCGGAAATGTCGCAGCTACGCGATATTTTGGGCGGCATGTTAGGCTCACGTCCCTATCGGTTATTGGCACAAGTCGAAGCCGATTTTTTGCAAGCTGAGCAAGCTTTAGATGCAGGTTATATCGATTCGGCCTTAAAACTGTGTTCAGGGGTTTTCTTGGCTAAAACTGAAAGCCCATTTTTAGGGGCATGGCGTGATTGTCTTGAGTCACGATTGAGCCAAGCGATTTTTAATGCCAAAGAAACGGATGTTCTACTCAAACATGTCGCGCGTTTCCCTGAAGCTATCGATGCGGTTGAACGCCTTATTGAGCTGATGCCGAGATCACATCCCGTACATCAGACTTTGTTGAAACTAAAACATTAATTTGCAATGTGATTCAGGCTATTAAAGGCCTTTATTGGCCAGCCATTGAAAGAGCTGGGTATAGACTTGTTCTCGCGCGGTTTTTTTCGAAAGTACTAAATCATGCAAGCCATTGTGAATGCTTTGAATGGTGACATCGCCTTGAATTTTCTTGGCATATTTTTGGATATCTTTTACACCCAAAATCACATCACTGGTCTGCGCTGCTTTACCCCATTTTTTGGGATTTTTAGTTTGATGCGAGTGCATGACCAAGACCGGTACATCTAGGCTGATACCTCGATGAATCTCTTTTTGAGCCTCATAAATTGTCCGCACGAAACTTAAATACACCATTGGATAGCGGGTCTTTTTCCAGTCTAAATTGAAGTCCCATTCACCCTTGAGTTCACGGTGTAAGCTGGCGGTGTACCATTTATTCAGTTCACTTGGAAATTTTAAATTGGGAAAGGTTTTTGCCAATTTACTCAGCTGTGGAATACCCAGTGCGCGTTTCACTGGATTCATGTTGAAATCATAAAATGGGCTATTGACCCAAAGGGCTTGAATTAAAGGATGATTTTGATGATGTGCCGCATACAAGGTGGTAGTTAAGCCTCCCGTTGAATGACCACAGAGCAACAAGGCATCATGACCTTCATCAGCAATGATCGTTAGGGCTTGATCTATTTCGGCATCGTATTCAGACAGTGCATGCACATTATAGTATTTTTGATGCGGGCGGATTGAGCGACCATATTTTCTTAAATCTAAGGCATAAAAGTCGAAACCGTGCTGATTGAAGCGTTCGGCCATTTCAGTTTGGAAAAAATAATCGATAAAGCCATGGATATAGAGCACCGCTTTGGAGGTGGGAGCTGTGGCTTTTTTGCGAACCAGTGTGGCAACCACTGGGCCTTCATAATCATCCGGGAAGGTCAGCGTGGCTTGTTCATAGCCTGCGCCCAAAATGTCAGGCTGATACTGAATATGTGAATGGCTCATTATTATACTCATCAATATTATTGGACATTATACTTTATCCTTGATGAGCCATGAGCTTTTGTCAAATGAATAATCGATGCTGTTATGCGAACTAAAAAAGAGTGACCTCAGTATGAAAACGACCAATCTAGAGTCGCTTCCCTGAAATAAAAAGTGAAATGGATTCAGTTGAGCCTACATCACCAGACTCAAAGGGTAATGTAGGCACTTAGGTCACTTAAACATGAAGACCTTTGAGGGCTTAACTTAAACAGCCGCTTTGAAGTCGACCACAGAAGCATTGGCTTTAAGCGCTGCCTTGAAAATATCAACCACTTGAGCATGATTCGCTTTACGTGGGTTGGTGAGCATACAGGCATCTTTTTGCGCATTTTCAGACATGATGCTGAGGTCTTGTTCTTTCACACCAAGTTCAGAAAGGCTCGATGGAATGCCAATCGAAGCAGAGAGTTCACGGATTGCTGCAATCGCTGCATAAGCCGCTTCAGTCACCGTTAAACCGTCGGTTGGCACACCCATGAGCTGTGCGATACGTGCATAGCGGTCAGGGCAGGCGATCAGGTTAAATTCGCAAACGTGTGGTAGCAGCACGGCATTACATACGCCATGTGGCAAGTTGTAGAAGCCACCCAGTTGGTGTGCCATTGCGTGAACATAACCTAAAGATGCATTGTTAAATGCCATCCCTGCTAAGTACTGTGCATAGCTCATCGCATCACGTGCTTCTAGGTTTTCGCCATTGGCTACGGCAGGGCTGAGCCATTCACTGATCATTGCAATGGCCTTTTCAGCACAAGCATCGGTAATAGGATTGGCTGCTGTAGAAACATAAGCTTCGACCGCATGTGTTAATGCATCCATACCGGTTGCTGCAGTGAGCGCCGCAGGTTTCGCAATCATCAGTTTCGGGTCATCAATAGCGATAAGTGGGGTACAACGCCAATCGACAATCGCCATTTTAACGTGGGTGTCGGTATTGGTAATAATACAGAAACGGGTCATTTCTGATGCCGTACCTGCGGTGGTATTAATCGCAATCAGCGGGGTCATTGGGACTGTGCTTTTATCGATGCCTTCATAGTCACGAATATGGCCACCACCCGCAGTGACTAAGCCAATGCCTTTGGCACAGTCATGAGAAGAGCCGCCACCGAGAGAGACAATAAAATCACAGCCATTGTCATTGTAGGCATCTACACCGCTATGTACGTTGGTGTCAGTTGGGTTGGGTTCTGCGCCCGGGAATATATGACTTTCTACGCCAGCTTCAGTTAAATATGAGGCAATGGTGTCTGCCACACCAAATTTGTAAAGACCGGCATCGGTCACGATAAGCGCTTTCTTTGCGCCAAGATTTTGCGCTTTTGCACCAATTTCTTTAGCACAGCCGGGGCCAAAAAGTGAAACACAAGGGATGTAAAAACCGTTTGTTTGATCTGCAATATTTTTAAAAGCCATGGTGCGATTCCTTCTACCATTCATTGTCATTTGTTATGGGTGATACTCACCTAAACTGAGTATTGCGAGGGATGTTTTAAATTCACACCTACCAAAGACCTACCAAATTTAGGGCTTTGTATTGAGTTTATTTAATTGACTGAAATTTAATCATTAATTATTTTTGCTATTTTCTAAAATTCGCTAAAAGTCGTATATGTTTAAGCCAAAATAGGCGTTGCGATGATTGGATGCATGATCGAGTTATCAGATTATAAAATCTAACTAAAACTACTATCAATTTACTAAATGCCCCAAAGCGCTCGAATCAGGATAGGCTATAACAAATAACGAGATAGTCACTTTTGTGCATTTCGCTTTTTGCAGTGCGAAACAAAAGATTAATTAAACGAGTTAAATAATGCCCAGTGAAAATTTGAAAACGAAACGACCTTTATATATTCCTTATGCCGGAAATACACTTTTAGAACTCCCACTTTTAAATAAAGGTTCTGCGTTTAATGAAGATGAACGTAAGAGCTTTAATTTACACGGTTTGATTCCACACGTAACAGAAAGCATTGAAGAACAAAGTCAGCGTTCTTATCAACAATATTGTGCATTTAATAGTGATATCAATAAGCATATTTACCTGCGCAATATTCAAGATACCAATGAAACATTGTTCTATCACTTAATTGAAAACCACCTTAGTGAGATGATGCCGATCATCTATACACCAACAGTGGGTGAAGCTTGTCAGCGCTTTTCAGATATTTACCGTCGTCATCGTGGGATTTTTATTTCATATCCTGACCGTGATCATATTGACCAAATTATTCATAACGTGAATAAAAAGAACGTGAAAGTGATCGTTATTACGGACGGTGAACGTATTCTTGGACTTGGTGACCAAGGCATTGGCGGGATGGGGATTCCAATTGGTAAGTTGTCGCTGTACACCGCATGTGGTGGGATCAGTCCAGCTTATACATTGCCGATTACTTTAGATGTCGGAACCAATAACCAACAGCTGTTGAATGACCCGATTTATATGGGATGGAGTCAGCCTCGTATCAGCGGTGAAGAATATTATCAATTTGTCGATGACGTGATTAAAGCCATACAACAACGTTGGCCTAAAGCGCTGATTCAATTTGAAGACTTTGCACAAAAAAATGCGATGCCTTTACTGGAAAAATATCGCGATAAAATTTGCTGCTTCAATGACGATATTCAAGGGACAGCAGCAGTGTCTGTCGGAAGTTTAATAGCAGCATCACGCGCAGCAGGTAAACAGCTCAAAGATCAAATCGTCACCTTCTTAGGGGCGGGTTCAGCAGGTTGTGGGATTGCAGAACAGATCATCAAGCAAATGGTGGCGGAAGGTTTAACCGATGCTCAAGCGCGTGCGCGGGTGTTTATGGTCGATCGCTTTGGTTTAATTACTGAAAATCAGCCGAATCTTTTAGATTTCCAACGCAAACTTGCACAAGCACCAGATAACGTTGCTCATTGGGCAAATGCAGATTCGGTTATTTCACTCTTGGATGTAGTTACACATGCCAAACCGACTGTATTGATTGGGGTTTCGGGACAACCGGGACTGTTTAGCCAAGAGGTCATTGAAACGATGGCTGCGAATTGTGAACAGCCTATTGTGTTGCCACTGTCTAATCCAACATCGCGTGTCGAAGCGGTGCCTGCAGATATTATCGAGTGGACCAAAGGTAAGGCTCTGATTGCGACTGGTAGTCCATTTGCACCAGTGAATTATCACGGCAAGATTCATCATATTTCACAGTGCAATAACTCCTATATTTTCCCGGGGATTGGACTGGGTGTGATTGCATCTGGGGCGAAACGTGTGACGGAAAATATGCTGATGGCATCTAGTACGGCGTTGGCAGACTGTTCACCAAAATTGGCAGATCCAAATGCCGATTTATTGCCAAGTTTGGATTATTTACAGGATATTTCGAAGAAAATCGCATTGAAAGTGGCATTAGCTGCGATTGCTGATGGTGTTGCGCCAAATGTCAGCATTGAAGTGCTCGAACATGCGATTGAAGCGAATTTCTGGAAACCTGAATATCGTGATTATGTCCGTGTGACCTATTAACGCAATTTTAATTTTTATTCATATTTGTGGAACCTGACTCAAACCATGTTCCACATACTGAATAAATATAGATTGATTTTGATTGGTGTAAGCGATAGATAAAAAAGCCCCCATCTTTCGATGAGGGCTTTTTGAATTTGGAGCGGGAAAGGAGACTCGAACTCCCGACCCCAACCTTGGCAAGGTTATGCTCTACCAACTGAGCTATTCCCGCGGAGTCTATCCTGTTTTTTTACTAAAAAACTGAATCGAAAAAAATTTGGAGCGGGAAAGGAGACTCGAACTCCCGACCCCAACCTTGGCAAGGTTATGCTCTACCAACTGAGCTATTCCCGCGGAGTCTATCCAATTTTTTAAATAAAAAACCGAATGAAAAAATTTTGAGCGGGAAAGGAGACTCGAACTCCCGACCCCAACCTTGGCAAGGTTATGCTCTACCAACTGAGCTATTCCCGCATAGCCACGTATAATACATTAAGGATTTTTCAGGTCAATAACTTTATGAAAATCTGTGCATCGTTTGCATAAAATAAAAACAATTTGTTTGAAAATTGGAAGATTTTTGCAGGTCAAAGGCTTCCATTTTGATGAAATCATGCAATTCAGATGGTTTCAGCAAGTTTGCGACACAAGAACTTGAACAAATACAGGCTATACTAAGATCAGTTAAACCTTTTTTGAATTTGGGAGAGTCGTTTTGAGTTTAGAACAGCAATTAATTGAGCGTCTACAGACATTAGCGCCTACACATCTTGAAGTGGTGAATGAGTCCGCAGGTCATGGTGGTTATTTCCCAGGTAAAGAGTCGCATTTTAAAGCGGTGATCGTGAGTGAGGCTTTTGCAGGCTTGCGTTTGGTGCAACGTCATCAAAAAGTCTATGCCGCAGCAGGTGATTTACTCAGTCCGGGGCAAATTCATGCCTTGGCTATTCATGCGTTTTTACCCGAAGAATGGAAAGGTCAAGACACCACTAGCCCTGAATGTGCGCATGCACCAAAGTCATCTTAAGGTGAGCCATGGAAACGCAATTAATCATTAAAATCATTCATATGTGTGGCGTGGCTTTAGGCTGTGCTGCCATTTTCATTCGTGCTTTTACGCTGTTTAAAGGGACGCAGGGCAATTTACCCAATCCGGCAGGACGGAAGTTTTTTGTTGCTTTGCAACATGGCTCAATGACATTAATTGCTGTGACAGGAATTATCTTATTGTTTATGAAGAACTTTGATGTGCAGCCATGGTTCTATGCCAAAGTTGTACTATTTCTAGCGTTGCTGTCTTCTTTATCTAAAGCGTATAAAAAAGATGACAGTGTTTTATTGGTTCAGCGCCGTGCGGGCTTATTTATTGCAGCTGTTGCACTTATTTTCATCATTGCATTGGTTATAATTAAACCAGTTTTTGGATAAATGGCTTATCCACATGGCCGATTTCAAGGCTTGAGTAAAAAAACAAAGATTAGAGGGTTTTGAATGCGTACGCGTGTGGTATTTAACCAAAAAGGTGGTGTGGGGAAATCGAGTATTACGGTCAATTTAGCTGCGATAAGCGCGCACCAAGGTTTAAAAACTTTGGTGATTGACCTCGACCCTCAAGCCAATTCAAGTCAATATTTGTTGGGGGATGATGCGACGTATTCGGCAGATAAGCCTGCACTTGAACCCAATATTGAAAATTATTTTGATGAAGTCTTGGGGACACAACAAAGTAAAGGATTGTTGGGAAATGCCATCGGTTCGATTTTGAAAGGTCGTGCCAAAGGTTTGGAAAGTTATGTGCATGCATCGCCTTATCCACGTTTAGATGTAATTCCTGCAAGCCCAAATTTGGGTGCGTTGGCACATGCTTTAGAATCTAAGCATAAAATTTACAAACTGCGTGATGCTTTGCAGCAGATGAGCGGTCAATATGATCGAGTGTTTATTGATACACCGCCGGCCTTTAACTTTTTTACTTTATCTGCGTTGATTGCGGCAGATCGCGTGCTGATTCCATTTGACTGTGACGTGTTTTCAAAACGAGCTTTACAGACCCTGATCGAAAATGTGTTGGAAACGCAGGATGATCATAATGATCGTTTGGAAATTGAAGGCATTGTGGTCAATCAATTTCAAGCACAGGCGAAGTTACCGCGTGAAGTTGTACAACAACTCAAAGATGAAGGTCTTCCTGTATTGGACAGCATGTTACCGCCTTCAGTGCTGATGAAAGAATCTCATCATAAAAATCAACCTTTAATCCATTTGGCTGCAGATCATAAATTGACGCAAGCCTATCAATCATTGTTCAATGAAATTGAGCAAAAGTAGTATCGAGAAAAGTATGAATGCACTTAAATGTGGTCTAGTTGCTTTCACTGCTGGTGTATTGGGTGCATGTGCAAGTACGCCTAAACCAAGCTATGTTTCACCTACACAGTATCAGTCTTTGAGTTGCCAACAATTGCAAAGCGAATACAACCGGATCCACGACTATATTCAAAATGGTGTAGAAACACCGAAGCGCACAGGCGTTGGTGTCGGTGTTGGCCTCGGTGGTGGCTGGGGCAGCCGTGGAGGTTGGGGAATTGGTCCGAGTATTTCGGTCAATATGGGACAATCTTCAAATACCAAACGTACCGAACTTTCACGCGTTCTAGGTGAGCAAGAAGCGATTGTACAGGCAGCAAAATTTAAAGGTTGTCCGATTATCGTTCGCGCAAATTCGGCTACCGCAGCAAAATCATAAACGGATCATGAGCAGAAGGTTAGGCCTGTGCTATGAGAAAAGTGTAATAAAATTTGTCAGTAGGCGAGGCGTCTACTGGCATTTTTTTTGAGCCAAATAAACTGCACTATTTAGAGCCAATAAAATATTTAAATCTATGAAAAAATTAAATTAAATATTATTCGTAAATTTTAATACCTCCTACTGGTCTTGAACATTCAGCGTGAGTGCATTGACTTGTACAAGGATAAAACTGACCTAGCGCGTACTTGTTTTTTTAAATTCATTTCGGCTAAGGTGTGCGCTTTGAAAAATTGTCTGGGTATTTATGATTGAGAGTTGGCTTTTTGTATTTGCAATGATTGCGGTGATGATGACGCCGGGACCTAGCAATGCACTAATGGCAAGCTCTGCACATCAACAAGGTATTGCAAAGACGTGCATGCTGATTCCTGCAGAATTATTGGGCTATTTCTATGCCATTAATTTGTGGGCGTTGATTATTCATTTAAGCGCTCCAGTGTGGCCGAATTTAATTCACTTACTGCATTTTCTCAGTATTGCCTATGTTTTATGGTTGGCTTTTCATTTGTGGAAATCGACGCATTTACATCAGTACAATCAAAAACATCCTTCAATTCAACCACGTGAATTATTCATTTCTTCATTAAAAAATCCGAAAGCCTTGCTTTTTGCTGCAGGTATTTTCCCGATTGAAACTTGGGCTAGCCCATTAAATTTTATTTTGGTTTTCGCTGTATTTAGTGTGGTTTTGCTGCCTGTTGCGTTATTTTGGATGTCATTTGGACGGACGATTTTGGCCGGTAAGACCCAAAAAATTAAGGCCGATCTTCTGTATAAAGGGTCGGCCCTGATGCTGATTTTATGTATGTTCCCTGTGGTTTTGCGCTTTTTTGCTTAAAGGTGTTCACCACATCGGTTTATTTCTTTAATTTTGCTCGAATAAAACCAATCACACCCGGTAAAACACTAATAATAATGATGCCGAAGATCAGATGGGTGAAGTTATCTTTCACGATGGGCATATTGCCAAATAAATAACCCAAAGTGATAAATGAGCCAACCCAGCAAATCGCACCAATCATGTTAAAAGTCAGGAAGTACTTGTAGTTCATGCTGCCTGCACCTGCGACAAAAGGCGCGAAGGTTCGTGCAAAAGGAATAAAGCGGGCAAAAATAATGGTTTTACCACCGTGTTTTTCAAAGAATTTTTGCGTATTCACCAAATGTTGACGGTTAATAAAGCGTGATTCAATTTCAAAGACACGTGGGCCAATATATTTACCAATATGGTAATTCAGCGTGTCGCCCAAGACCGCAGCGATAAACAGCAAAATCACCAAAACCCATGGATCCATGGCACCTGTTGACGCAGCGAGCGCGCCTGCTGCAAACAGAAGACTATCACCCGGTAAAAAGGGCATGACCACTAAACCGGTTTCAACAAAAATAATCAGGAACAGAATTGCATAAATCCATACGCCATAATTGGTAATGAACTCGAGTAAATGGTCATCAACATGTAGTATAAAATCAATCAGTTCCATGGGGCTTATATGCGTAAAATAGTGGTCTGATGCTATCAGTCTGGGGCAGCAAAGTCAGTATTAAAACGTAATTAATTATCAGTAAAATCGTTCTATATATGGAATGATGAATATTATAAAAGCATATTTAAAGAGAATAAGAAACGACCTAATCTAAGCACATCTTTTGAACAGTATTAAAAATAGGTTTCAGTATGTTTAATCCAAATCTTATAGTGAAAAATCTGAGTCAACAGCCGCAAATCAATGCAGTGATCAGTCTGGTTGCACGTATTTTGATGGCTTATATTTTTATTGTGGCAGGTTGGGGCAAAATTACCGCTTACACTGCAACCGCAGGTTATATGGAGTCAATGGGTGTACCGGCAGGGCTACTTCCGATCACCATTTTAGTCGAGTTGGGTGGTGGCTTAGCTTTATTGTTTGGTTTTCAAGCGCGTTTTGCGGCACTGGGTCTAACCGTATTTAGTTTAATCACTGCATTTTTATTCCATGGTGGTGCAGAAGATGGCATTAACTTTATGAAAAATTTGGCGATGTCAGGCGGCTTATTATTTCTCATGTTACATGGTGCAGGTAAATTCAGTTTTGATCATTGGATCGAAAAATCAAAATAAAGCGGTCATGAGTCCGAGCATCCATCAAAGCGGCGTTCTGCCGCTTTTTTCATGTCTATCGCTGATTTAAAGTAAATCAATAAAGCCCTGAAATGTGTTGTAAAAAACACCGTTTGGCTTGGGATTTTTGCCCCTGTCCGAATAGTGTGCGAAAGTCCAAGAAAAATGTTAGAATACGGCGCTTATATTCGTTGCCTGCATAGTTGTTTGCCATGACTACCAATACCCAAATTACTGAAGACCGTATCCTGATTTTGGATTTCGGTTCTCAATATAGCCAGCTTATTGCACGTCGTGTACGTGAAGCTGGTGTTTATTCAGAAATGTACGCATTTGATATGTCTGAAGAAGACATTCGTGCATTTAACCCAAACGGGATCATTCTTTCAGGTGGTCCAGAAAGTGTTCATGAAGAAGGTAGTCCGCGCGCACCACAAGTTGTATTTGAACTTGGTGTACCTGTTTTAGGTATTTGCTATGGTCTACAAACCATGTCAGAACAACTTGGCGGTAAAGTTGAGCCAGGTACTGTGCATGAATTTGGTTATGCAGAAGTTGATATTAAAGTCCGTGATGCTTTAATTGGTGATCTTGAAGATACCAAAGACCAATTAAAAGTATGGATGAGTCATGGCGATAAAGTGACTCAAATTCCTGAAGGTTTCCAAATCACTGCCAGCACACCAAGCTGCCCAGTGGCGATGGTTTCTGATGAAAAACGTCGTTTCTATGGTATCCAATTCCACCCAGAAGTGACACACACTGCGAAAGGTGCTGAGTTATTGTCTAACTTCGTACATGGCGTATGTGGTTGCCGTAACTTGTGGAACTCAGAAAACATCATCGATCTTCGCGTAGAACAACTTCGTGAGCAAATTGGTGATCAAAAAGTTCTCTTGGGTCTTTCAGGCGGTGTCGATTCATCTGTTGTAGCTGCACTTTTACACCGTGCGATTGGCGACCAATTGACTTGTGTATTCGTAGATAACGGTTTACTTCGTTTGAACGAAGGCGAGCAAGTGATGGACATGTTTGCGAAAAACATGGGTATTCGCGTGATTCGTGCCGACGCTGAAAATCGCTTCTTAACAGCGCTTGCTGGTGAAGTTGATCCAGAGAAAAAACGTAAAATCATCGGTCGTGAATTCATTGAAGTGTTTGCTGAAGAAGCACGTAAGCTTGACGGTGTGAACTTCCTTGCTCAAGGTACCATTTACCCAGACGTAATTGAATCTGCAGCAAGCAAACAAGGTAAAGCACACGTGATTAAATCACACCACAACGTGGGTGGTTTACCTGAAGATTTAGCATTCGAATTGGTTGAGCCAATCCGTGATTTATTCAAAGACGAAGTACGCCGTTTAGGTACAACTTTAGGTCTTCCATTTGAAATGCTTTACCGTCATCCATTCCCAGGCCCAGGTCTAGGTGTACGTATTCTTGGTGAAGTGAAAAAAGAATATGCAGATATCCTTCGTCTAGCAGATGACATCTTCATGCAAGAACTTCGCGCAAGCGGCTGGTATGACAAAACTGCGCAAGCATTTGCTGTATTCCAACCCGTGAAATCGGTTGGTGTGGTGGGTGATGGCCGCCGTTATGCATGGGTGATCGCGCTTCGTGCTGTAGAAACTGTGGACTTTATGACTGCACGTTTTGCACACCTTCCTTATGATCTTGTAGACAAGATTTCTACACGTATCATGAACGAGATTGCTGAAGTTTCTCGTGTTGTTTATGACGTATCGTCTAAACCACCAGCAACGATTGAATGGGAGTAAAACTGGGGTTTCACGAAGCACTGCTTCGTGCCAGTTTTACGCCAAGAGCTATGCTCGCGGCAGTTTTGGATTTCAAGAAACAACATTTCTTGCCTAAATTACGGCAAAGGCTATGCCTGTGGCTATTTAGGGAAACCTAAATATTTCTAATAAAAAAAGGACGCTTCAGTGTCCTTTTTTTATTTATAATTATGAAAAATACTATTTTAAAAGAGCAAGTTAAATGTCATTGCCTACATACGATCAGTTGATGCTTCCATTAATGAAACTTTTAGCAGAACAAAAAGAGGCAATAAAATTAAGTTCTGCCACAAAAATTTTAGCTGAAAGATCTGGGTTATCTGAAGCTGATTTAAATTTAAGGCTATCTAGTGGTACAAAAACAGTATTTTATGATCGTGTTGGCTGGGCGAAAACATATTTGGTTAAAGCAGGTTTGATACAACAACCATCACGTGGTCTTTGCGAATTAAGTACTTTAGGTTGGTCTATTGATTTTTCTAGCTTATCCAATATAACTAATCAGTATTTGATGCAGTTTGAAGGGTTTTCTGATTATAAAATTGGTTCTAACCATAATAAAAATATTCAAAATCTAGTTCTAAAAGAAGAGCATGCTACATCTATTCAAACAGAACATTTGACGCCTGCAGAAATAATCGAACAATCATCAACGGAGCTTAATCAAACAATTAAAGATGAGCTATTAAATAAAATTAAAAGTAATTCACCCAAATTCTTTGAGCAATTAGTTGTCGATTTGTTGGTAATAATGGGTTATGGCGGTTCACATCAAGACGCAGCCCAAGCAATAGGTAAAACCAGTGATGGTGGCATTGACGGTATTATCAGTGAAGATCGTTTAGGTTTAGATAAAATATATATTCAAGCTAAACGTTGGGAAAATACGGTGGGGCGCCCTGACATTCAACAGTTTAAGGGAGCTTTGGCTGATCAAGTGGCGAAAAAGGGCGTATTTATTACTACTTCTAGTTTTAGTAAAGAAGCAATTGAGTCAGCAAAGAAATCAGGCATTGTTTTAATTGATGGTGACAAGCTTACATCTCTCATGATTGAATTTGGCTTGGGTATTCAAATTGAAAGAAGTTTCCATATTTATAAAATAGATCAAGACCGTTTTGATGAAGATAGTTTTTAAATAAACTTAAAGGACGCTTCAGCGTCCTTTTTTTATATCTCAACATTCTATTTATAAACAATTGACCAACTACTATCGCTTTCATTATTCGGTTCAGCTTTAGGCTTCGCTTTATGGGTAAAGCTTTGCCAAGACTTCGTCGATTTACGTTCGGGTTTCATGCTTGAATCATAGCGCTCTACACGGTTACGGCCATTTTCTTTTGCCTGATACAGCGCAATATCCGCTTGCTTAATCAGTTCAGTTAAATTTTGCTTATGTGATTTAAGCTGTGAAACACCAATGGAAACGGTAAATTGGATCGGGTGATTTGCGACATTCAGCAATGATTGATTTTGAAGCGTTAGACGAATACGTTCTGCGATTAACATTGCATCCTGTATTTGCGTTTCCGACAGCAGCACAATAAATTCTTCGCCACCAAAGCGAGCCAAGACATCTTTTTGGCGCATTTCTTTGCGGGTGGTTTCAGCGATACATTGCAGTACCTGATCACCAACATCATGCCCGTAATTATCATTAATATGTTTAAAATGATCGACATCAAACATCAATAAGCAAGTACTTGCAGGCGTTGGCCATTCATGGATGCGATGCTCAGCCAACTGAACAAACTGACGACGGTTGTATAACTGGGTGAGCTCATCTGTATGCGCTAAATTTTTCAGTGTATGCATATTCCAGTCGTCAAGTAGGGTACGTAAAAAATGACGACGTGCATTGAGTGTATTGTTCCAACTCATATGCAGGCTGATCATCCAAACAGGAATAGACACCACCACAAAAATCAGTGCTTCTTGCCATGATAAAAGCTGACTCACCGCAAAATATACCAATAGCGAAATGAGGCCCGAACAATACAAGGCTGGCTTAAATTGTGTTTGTACGCAGACATTGGCAATCAAGATAAAGATCGACGCACCATAGATATAGGACGAGACCATTGGGCTATTTGAAGCCAGTAATAAGCCAATCCAAATCGCGGTACTGCAGACTGTCCCAATCGGTAAGATCATGTCGAGCACACGAATATCTTTTTTGTATTTAAACAGATAGAAGCTGACCAATAGGGCAGCAATAATCATGGCCACTCGAGAAAGACCTGACCAAAAGAACATGTCAGGGATAATAAAAATGTCAGCAAAGAAATAAAGAAGAAACGTAATCTGCGCCATGTAATTCACTTGACGTAAATAAGGTAACTGATGGGCATACTGATGTTGTAGAAAATAGTTTCTAAACTGCGTAGGAATACGTGCAAAAGGATCTGCAATGGCTTGTTCAATCTCGGCACGATTGGCAAGATCACACTCAGAAAGTTTCAAAGTATGATTATGATTTTTACGAACTTCCTGAGCAGACGAATTAGTCCGAGAACTCATTCGTACATCAACAGACATGTCCCTTCTCCATAAATGGCTTAGGAAAATTATGAATAAAAAACATACAAAAATATCTACCTGAAACTTGGGATTTTTCGAATGAATGATAAAAAATCGTCTGTTGAATGTTACAAAATATATTATTAACTTGCTGTTTTATAAGTTGATATTTGATTTCTTCCTGCAGATTTTGCTTGGTAAAGTGCCTGATCGGCCATGCGAATTACACTTTGTAAATCTCGGTTTTTTTGACCAAATTCGGCAACACCAATTGAAACGGTAAATTTAAGTTTTTGTAGTGTATCAAGTTCTAAATAATCATCGGCTATTGCCCGTCGCAGACGTTCGGCAATATCTTGAGCCTGACGCAGGTGTGTCTGCGGTAAAAGGATAATAAATTCTTCACCACCGAAGCGGGCAATGATGTCTTGGCTACGTAAAGTATGTCGGCACGTTTCGGCAATTTGTTGTAAAACATGATCACCAATATAGTGCCCAAACTGATCATTAATATTTTTAAATTTGTCGACATCAAAAATCAGTAATGAAAGTGGCTGTAACGGTTTGGACTGATGCTGAATATGATAATTGGCAAGTTGAATAAATTGACGTCGATTGTTTAAGCCGGTCAGCACGTCGGTATGCGCCATAATATTGAGCGCTTCTCGGTTCAACTGATCGAGTTTACTGTGTAAAAACACAATTCTGGATTTTTGTGTTGAATTCCAACTGATATACAAACTAAATAACAATACGGGCGAATAGATCAATATAAACAGTTGCAGTTGATGGATATTGCCAGAAATGGCGAAATACACCCCAATCAGTAAAATTAGACTGATACATAGAGAAATGAGCACAGCAGCCTTAAAGCGGATTTGCACACATAAATTGGCTAACACAATAAAAACCAAAGATGCATATAAATAGATCGGCACATCGGGGCTATTGGATAAATTGAGTAGGCTAAACCACAGGGCAGAAGCGCCAACGATCGATAGGGGAAGCATCAAGTCAAAGAGTAAAATGCTCTTGCTATATGTATAAATGACCCATGTGATGCCCATCATCAGTAAGGTATAGGCCGTTTTTAAGCCTATCGCGAGCAAACCCACATCGGGCAACATAAACCAATCCGCTATGGCATAAGAGAGATAGGCCAATTGTGCAACGATGTTGACTTGGAAAAAGAATTTAAAAAGTTGACGACGATGGTAGTGGAAAAATTCTTGACGAAATTGAGCAGGAACGCGAACAACGGTTCCTTTCAAGGCTTTTTGGATCAGTGCACGTGATTCTTTCTTATACTCATTGATCATGCAAGATTACCGACGGGTGAGCATGGTTTGTATGTAATTTTATGTAACTCAAATAATCTATATCATTTTTGTTTAAAATTAAACACGTTATTTCAATGATTTGTGAATTATTTGGTATTGTTTGGTCAAAAGTGAGTGTTAATTTATGTTACTTAAATTTACATTTCACGTGATTTGAACAAGTAATTTCGCATTGGATGTTGTCTAAATAAGCATCGAAAACTGTTATGCTGTATGTCATATTAGGCAACAAAAAAACGATTGTCCTATCTCTGTGATTCAGCGTATTAATGACAGCTGAAGAAGATTGAGTTAATGCAGATATAATGGAAAAAATGCATAGCTCTAGCCGATAGTCCTTGCATCGGCTTAGCCAAATTTAGGGTAAGAATATGACCAATACCAATTACACAGAAATATCTCATTCCGACGATTGTGAAAAATACGTCAATCAGTTCATTCAAGAATTTCCACTGCGCCGTGCTGAAATTGGTCAAGGCACAGTGATTAAACGAGCTTTACCAAGTCGTCATAAACGAATGATTGGTGCATGGTGTTTCCTTGATCATGCTGGTCCAGTGCATTTTCCTCAAGGTGATGGCTTAGATGTTGGGCCGCATCCACATATTGGTTTGCAAACATTTACATGGATGATTGATGGCACCATGATGCATACCGACAGTTTGGGCACACATCAGTTAATCCAGCCCAAACAAGTCAATCTCATGACGGCGGGTTATGGTATTTCGCATACTGAGGTTGCTCCAGAGTCTGAAACGCAAATGCATGCTGCGCAGCTTTGGATTGCATTGCCAGATGACAAAATCAATATGGCGCCCCAGTTTGACCATTACCCAGAGTTGCCTGTGGTGACACAAGACGGGATTGAATTGACGGTCTTGGTGGGTGAATTTTTACAGACTAAATCGCCGGTAAAAGTACATAGTGAATTATTGGGGGTCGATCTGCGTAGTTCGGAAAGCCAAAGTACCGTCTTGCCGCTCAATCCAAAATTTGAATATGGCTTTATGGCCCTCGAAGGGACTGCCAGTATCAATGGTCACGAGCTAAATGAAGACAATATGGTGGTACTTGAGCCGGGCTTAACCCAAGTCAAAATTGACCTACATGCAGGTGGCCGTGTTTTATTATTAGGAGGCGAACCTTTTGAATCACCGATTCTGCTGTGGTGGAATTTTGTGGGGCGCACACAAGAAGAATTGAATATTGCCCGTGAGCAGTGGATTAATCAGGACGAACGTTTTGGCTCTATTCCAGACTATGATGGTCCACGACTAGAAGCACCGGCTTTCCCTGATAAAATGCGTCCATCACGTTAACTTGAGAATAAAAATGAACAGCCGTACCCGTGGTGAACATGGTGCGGCATAACCAAGAGGGAGTCATTATGGGTATCGTCGCAACGGCAACAGTAAATACCTTAGAAGCACCGTGGTCAGGTGAAGTTCAGAGTGGAAAACATCAACTTATTACCGATAAGCCCGAATCATTTGGTGGCGGGGATTAAGGTTTAGCACCGTATGATTTACTGTGTGCCTCCTTAATTTCATGCACCATGATTACCTTGCGCATGTATGCAGCACATAAACAAATCCAATTGGGGGAGTTTCGTGTTGAGGCAGACTTTTGTGCGAACCGTGAAGGTGCTGAATGGGTTGAGCGACGCCTGCATTTTCAAACATCCTTGGATGCAGAATTAGAGCAAAAGATCTTGTCCATTTGTGAAAAAACTCCAGTGACAAAAACTTTATTGCGCAGTGTAGACATTAAAACCACTCTAGTTTAATTTAAAAGCAGGTCGCTGCTGTACTGTGCAAAATTTAGTTTTGATATAGCCCTAAGCAGTGATCTGACACTTTTTATGATTTAAGTACTTCAAAATAATAATGGCTTGCTAGAAATAAGAAAATTTTAGACTTCATATAGGAGATGAACCCATGCGGGTGCTACATCATCTAGAAAAATCTCGTTCATTTCGTATTTTATGGGCAATGCAGGAATTAGGACTGGATTATCAGGTTCAGTTTTATCTGCGCCAGCCAAATTTGTCTGCTCCCCCTGAGCTTAAAGTCATCCATCCTTTAGGGAAGTCGCCCATATTGCAGGATGATGGACTGGTCTTGGTAGAATCTGCAGCGATCTTGGAGTATTTACAAGAGAAGTATGATCGCCATGATTTTTTTGCAGCCAAGGCGGAACATTCAAAACAACAATATCGCTTTTGGATGCATTATGCCGAAGGTTCTCTAATGCCGTTGTTGGTGATGCAGTTGGTCATGAGCAATGTGCCACGCCATGTACCTTGGGTCATCAAACCCGTAGCTAATCGCATTTGTGATGGGGTCAAAAAAGGTTTTGTACGACCTCGCTTAAAAGAACATATCGAGTTTTTAGAAAACCATTTAGCGGAAAATGAATATTTTGCGGGACCGTTTAGCTTTGCGGATATTCAGATGACGTTTCCATTAGAAGCCGTCATGACCCGAACGCAAGGGCGATATCCACAAATTCAGGCTTTCTTACAACGGATGCAACAGCGTCCTGCATATCGCCGTGCCAAACAACAAGAACAACAGTTGGAAGCACAGCAAGACCGGCAGGATGATTCTGCTTAGCTCACATGATACAAGCGTTCTTTAGGGAAGACCACCTTAAACAGTGAGCCACGATTTTCTTTGGACTCAATTTCAAGGTGTGCCTGATGTTGCATTAAAACGTGTTTTACAATGGCAAGACCTAAACCTGTGCCCCCCGTTTGGCGGCTACGGGCGCTATCCACACGGTAAAACCGTTCCGTTAAACGGGGTAAGTGTTTCGGGTCAATCCCGATACCCGTATCTTCAACGGTAAAATAACCATGCGTACCATCATCATGCCAACCAATGGTCACAGTACCGCCTTTCGGGGTGTATTTAATCGCATTGGTGATGAGGTTACTAAAGGCACTCGCCAATTCCATATCTGATCCGATTAGGTCACAGTGACTATCAATCTCGAGATTCAGTGTATGTCCATAATCCACATTGTAAGCATGTGCATCGTCATACAGTTGGTTCATTAAACTTGGCATTTCAATGATTTGATTTTTAGCGACTTTTTTATCATTTTCCAGACGAGATAATAATAACAAGTCATTGACCAAAGCATTCATACGGCGGGTTTGAGATTGCATTTGATCGAATGCACGTTTCCAGCGTGGATTTAAATCTTCCTGATCGGTAAAGGTTTCGATATAACCACTTAAAACTGTGAGCGGTGTGCGTAACTCATGTGAAATATTATCGACAAAGTCTTTACGCATCTGCTCAAGGTTATGCATGCGTGTGACGTCATAGGCCACCAGTAAACGACTTTCGCGACCAAAACGGGTCAATTTCACTTGCACATAATGGTCTTCAAGCACCGATGATTTCATTTTCAAACCATCGGGGGCTAAATCGATATTGGTAAAGTATTCGATAAAACTGGGCTGTCTTAAAATGCTTAAAATATTGCGCCCTTGATCGAGCTGTTGAATCCCCAAAAGCTTTTCTGCGGCAGGGTTCCACCATTCGATTTGGTGTAATTCATCAATCAATACCACAGCTTCAGCAAGTGCCACCAAGGAAGATTGAGCGCGGTCGATCAGACCAACCATTTCAGCTTGTACAATGCGTTCTTGACGCTGCGCACGGTATACATTAAAGAGCAAAGCCCCCCAAATACCGTCTAAATTTGGCGGGACATCATAGGGACGATTTGAAATCCATTCGTTGACCAAGTACAGCGAACGCATTTGCAATGCAAAGAACACTGCAAAGGCGATTAAGATGCAGATCCATAAGTACCCGATACCAAAGCCGATGAATGCAGCAATGAGTAGGAAAAATGCCAGAAGTCTCAAATCCTGCTTGGCAAAAGTCCATAAACTGCTGTAACGGAATTTTTTATGTTCACTGGCAAGTTCAGG
The DNA here is from genome assembly GCF_013418685.1 of Acinetobacter sp. YH12129. Taxonomy (NCBI): domain Bacteria; kingdom Pseudomonadati; phylum Pseudomonadota; class Gammaproteobacteria; order Moraxellales; family Moraxellaceae; genus Acinetobacter; species Acinetobacter sp. YH12129. The sequence continues at coordinate 11,233 of NZ_VPBP01000010.1, read as the reverse complement.
GACGGGATACGGTTCGTACATAGAAAATTAAAGACCTAAAATGACTAACCCATCACAGCGTCTGCACGGGTAGAGAAACGGTAACCTGTACCACGAACAGTTTGGACATAACGATCGGCTTGGAAAGGTTCAAGAACTTTACGCAAACGACGAATATGAACGTCAATGGTACGGTCCTCAATATACACGTTTCCACCCCAAACCTGATCTAATAATTGAGCACGGGTATAGGCACGTTCAGGATGAGTCATGAAAAAGGCCAATAGACGATATTCAGTTGGTCCCATATCTAAAATGGTGTTGCCAAAGCTGACACGTTGGCTGACTGGATCGAGGATTAAGCCATTGGCATCAATGGTTTTTTCTCCACCCAAGGCATTTGAGCGACGCAGCACCGCTTTGATGCGTGACACCAATTCACGGGTGGAAAAAGGTTTGGTCATGTAGTCATCTGCACCCGCGTCTAGACCTTGGACTTTATGGTCTTCTTCACCGCGTGCAGTGAGCATGATGACTGGAATTTCTGACAAATTTTCATCGCGTTTTAAACGACGACAAAGGTCTACACCACTCACGCCACCAGGCATCATCCAATCCAATAAAACCAGTGCAGGACGCTGATCTACAATCATTTGGTGCGCTTGTTTGGCATCTTCAGCTTGCTGACATTGAAAACCAGCCATATCCAGTGAAGTATGGATCATTTCCCGAATCGGGAGTTCGTCGTCGACGATTAAAATATAGTCATCTTTCACAGCGCAATACCCTATTTTATGTAAACGGTAGACCGTTTTATATTTATGACAGGCTTATTACAAAGATTAATTATGACAGTATCATTGCAAAAATGATCTTTCATTGGGGTTTAGAAAGAAATTGTGACAATTTAAATCCTGAAATATTCAACAACATGGGCTGTGCATCATGCTGTTGTCACAAAAAATCATTCAAAAAATTGTAAAGATCAGTGTTGAGCTCAGAATTTATTTCCTGGGTTTTTCAGAAAAAGCATCCAACAAGGCCAAAAAGACCACGCTACATGACGATAAAACTTCGTCCATCGGTTGTTTATAATCACTCATGACCCAGCGAATCGCGATTTGGGTGACATAACCATTGAGACCTGTTGCGACCATTGAAATTTCGCGTTCTGAACGATCAATATTCGGCATCATCAGCATGACAAAGGCATGAATCATACGGTCAAAGCGCATCATGGTTTCATGAATTGTGGCTTGGTTATGTAGCTCTTGTACCAACATGGCATCGATGTAAATGATGCGCGCCATGCGAGGATTATTTTTTAAAGTTAACAATAGGGCGGTTAAACCCGCTTCAATCATTTTTTTAGAATCGGTAGATGCTTGCATGATGGCTTGCATCACATTTTGTTGCAGTTCATCGATTAATTTTAAAAAAATGGTCTGGAACAGTTGCTCACTTTTCTTAAATGATTCATAAAAATAGCGTTCGGTCAGCTTGGCTTCCAAACAAATATCTTTCACGGTCACGGAAAAAAAGCCATGTGTTCCATAGGCTTCTATACCGGCTTCAATCAGTTTTTCACGTCGCGCTTGCTTACGTTCACTGAGAGAAAGCCCTTTAAATTGACGTTCCTTCACAATTTTTGCCTGTTGTTGTTCTGTGTGATTTGTTGCATCTGTCATGAAAATATACGCTGAACTAAAGCAGAATTTTGTCTTATTTTAGCAATAATTTCAGTTTAAACCTATGTTTAAGCATTGGCGATTTCAACAGCTTAGCACGTCCTAAGATGACATTGACAATATGTATTGTCAAAACTATATTAAGTCGACGAACTGCACACATTGGCAAATGAGATCACGCTGTGATAAAGCCAAGCGGCAGCATAAAGGAATAAGGAATCACAATGAAAAACTTCAAAAATAAAGTGGCTGCCATTACAGGTGCAGGTTCAGGTATTGGTCAGCAATTGGCTGTGCTTTTGGCGAAACAAGGCTGCCATCTGTCTTTAAGCGATGTGAATGAACAGGGTCTAGCGGCAACCGTTGAATTGGTGAAAGCCAGCAATGTACGTGTAACCACGCAAAAACTCGATGTGTCAGACCTTGCGGCAATGAAAGCATGGGCAGCACAGACCGTTAAAGATCATGGTTCGGTGAATATGATTTTTAACAATGCGGGTGTGGCATTGGGCACGACCGTTGAAGGCGCAAGCTATGAAGAGCTGGAGTGGATTGTCAATATTAACTTTTGGGGCGTGGTTTATGGCACCAAAGAATTTTTACCGTATATCAAGCAAAGTGGTGAAGGTCATATCATCAATATTTCCAGCTTGTTTGGTCTAACTGCACAGCCAACACAGTCGGCATATAATGCCACTAAATTTGCAGTACGTGGCTTTACCGAATCTTTACGCCAAGAATTGGATATTGAAAACTGTGGCGTGAGTGCGCTATGTGTACATCCGGGCGGGATTCGTACCAATATTGCCAATGCCGCAAAAATGAATGACAGCTTGAAAAGTTTAGGCATGAACCCGCAAAAATCGGCACAATCCTTTAATAAATTCTTGCGTTGTCCACCTGAAGAAGCGGCTCGTCAAATCATTGCAGCAGTACAAAAAGATAAGCGCCGTTTATTGATTGGTAATGATGCAAAAGCGATTGATTTAATTCAACGTTTGCTACCGACGGGTTATCAAAAATTAACTGCCATGGCGACTAAATTTGGTCAATAAGCGGTAATTAAAATCAATTGAAAAGAGCCCACGTCAGTGGGTTTTTTTATGCTCTAGTAATATCAGAAGCGCAATTTGATCCAAATAAAAGAACGATACGCGGTAGTGTCATCCGCAATTGTTTGAGACAAGACGACTTTTAATCACAAATGTTTTTGCGATCCTTTGAATCATTTGATGGTATTGAACGAGTTTTGTCGGTGAGGTGTATTGCACCGCAAGATGGTTTCCTTGCGAAGCACGCTTCTCATTTTGTCGAATGAGAAACAACGTTTCGTAAGAGTACCTCCAGCCGAAGGCTAATCCCGTTATTCAATCCCTAGATGTAAGACTCCATCGAATAGATTTAAAAATCATTTTAAAAATCCGAAATTACTTTTACAGGCGTAACATCAGTTATTAAAAGCCCAAAGCGTATTTCTTATTTCATAAAATGAGATATAAAAATGGAAATAACTGATGATTTGAAATAAGCAACTGTTGAATAACCAACAGTTTTTTGGCGTTAAAACCAACAGAATTTATCAGATTTAAATAATAAAACTTTAAAAAATAAATACTTAAAATGTTGGCACATTTGTTGCCATATTAGAGTGAACAAAACTCACCACTGTATGGAACATTTATGAGTACTTTTACGCATCGATATCTTTCTGCTTTTCGTGTCCTACAACAGGCATGTTGTTGTGCTATGACACTCGCGATGATGCGCGCTTAAATTCTAAAAGCTGTCTTCGAGTTTTGGTCGTGCATAAGTTGAATAAAACCTACGACCACTCAGATTAATTTTTAAAAAAACCCACGCAGTACATTCACTTCATGCACCTTGCATGGGGTTGGGGGATTTTGCGCTTTGGGAAAAATGTTAGTGAAACCAAATCATGAAAAAAACCACATTAACCGTTGCGGTCGGACTGATTTTATCCGCAACCAGTCAGCTGAGTTTTGCATCGGATGAAGCACTTCAGCAAGAACTGAGTAGCTTAAAACAACAAATTGAGAGTTTGCAAAAACGCTTAAATGCCGTGGAATCTGGGACGACCAAAAGCCAAGTCGTCGAAACGGCCGCTGTGACGACAGACGATACGAGCAACGCCGATGATATTGAAGGTGAAACGCAGGTTGCAGAAGTGACCACAGCAACATCCGAAGATATCGACGGCTTACGTGCAGATATTGAAAACTATAAGTACGATCAGTCACGTCAATATGAACGTCAAACTACAAAATCGACTCGTGATACAACCCTGTATGGCACAGTTCAACTACGTGCCAGTGCGCTCGATGAAACGGGTGTGTTGGGTGCAACCAAATCGACATTTGATATTGGGACTGCGCTGATTGGTGTGCGCGGGAATTTATTCCGTGATTATAACGAAGGCAAAAACCTCGATTATCAATTGTCCTTTGGTTATGGCAAACGCAATGATGGCACCAATAACAGTAACTTTAACTTACTAGATGCCTTTGTTCGCTATAACGCTTTTGCCACCAATGCGGGCCCTGAAACTGCCAAACTCAACTTTACGCTCGGTCAGCAGTTATTGCCCTTTGGTCTAGATGTGCAGTCTCCTGAAGATTTGCGTCCGACCATTAATACCGCTGCAGCTTCGACCTTTCTAGGACTGTTTAACCGTCAAAATGGATTTATCGTCCGTGGAGATGCCAAACCTTTTGTCGACTTTGCATCGAACTACCGTGCGCCGCTATTTGAGTATGCCTTAGGGTTGACTAATGGGAACGCCAGTAATAAGGCAGATGACAACAATGGCAAAGATTATATCGGTCGTGTGGCTTTTACATTGCCAGTGGACTACGCCAGCATTTTCCGTGAGTTAAAGTTTGGGGCCTCTTATATCAAAGGTGAATCGAAAATTTCAGCCGGCGGAATAACTGATAATGCTGCAAAACGCGATCGTTTGGGTTTCGATATTTATTATAACCACGCTCCATTTGGCGTGACCTATGAATATCTGCAAGGCAAGACCGATTATGTCGACACTGTAGCCCAAGACATCAAAGAAGCCAAAGCGGAAGGACATACTTTTACCGCTTTCTACACCTTGGGTGATCAGTTCTACAACAGTATTAAATCCAACGCCAAATTTGATGATTTCTGGCCGAAGTCAGTCCAAGGTTATTACCGTTTTGACCGCTATAACCCGAATAAAAACAACGCAAGCTATCTCGATACCGCGAGCGGTCGTATTGGTGAATATGACATTCACTCTTTGGGTTTAAACCTATTTTTTGCGCAAACCACAAAATTCCAATTACAGCTGAATCACTATCTGTTTGATGTCGAAACGGCAAATCAAAAAGACACCAATGAGCTGCAAGCTCAAGTTCAGTACACCTTTTAATTCAAAAATTTAAATCATTAAGGACATTCGATATGAATAACTTTTCTAAAAAAATCGCAGCCACATTCTTGGCACTTTCAGCACTTGGTTTAAGCGTTCAATTGCATGCTACCAATCCCAAAGAAATTCGTATTTCTGTATCAGGCGCGGGTGAGGGGGGTAAACCACGTGTAGGTGGAGGCTTTTTAGCGACAGCCCAAGCGCGAGGGGTGTTGGAACAAGAGTTTAAAAAAGACGGCATTAAGGTGACTTGGCTGTTCTTCCCCGGAGCAGGACCAGCGACTAACGAAGCTTTAGCCAATGGCAAAGTGGACTTTGCAGGACATGGCGATTTGCCCTCATTGGTTGGACGTTCAACGGGATTAAAAACCAAAGTGTTGTTCTCGACAGGGCGTTTTGGTCCTACCTATGTGGTGGTGCCTGCCGGATCAAATGCTAAATCCTTTGCAGATCTAAAAGGCAAAAAATTCTCCGTCTTTAAAGGCACCAATCGTCAGATCGTCTTTAACCGTGTATTAGCAAAATACAATTTAACTGAGCGCGATTTACGAGTGATTTCGCAAGATGCCTATTCGGCGCGTACTGCGTTAGCGACAGGTGATATTGATGCCACGATTACTTCACCGTTTAGTTTGCAAGCGCGTGGTGTGGCGAAAACATTACTAGAAATTAAAGATCCCAAAGTTGCACCGATTGCGCACTTTTGGGTGACAGAAAGTTTTGAAAAAACAATATCCAGAGGTGGTGCAACGTGTCGTGACGACACTGATTAAACAAGCGCAGTGGAGTTCTCAAGAAGCTAACCGTAGTGCGCAATATAAACTTTGGGCACAAAGTGGCATTCCGTTGGTGGATTATCAAAAAACGTGGGATGGCTGGAATTTAAAAGACCGTACTACACCGCTATTAGACGAGTTCCACCGTTCACAAATTGACAGTGCTTTAAAAATTGCCAAAGACGCTCGTTTAATCCGTCGTGATGTAGATACCAAAACATGGTATGAGCCGAAGTATCTAAATAATGCCTTGAAAGAGCTGAAGTTAGAGGGTTACTGGCGCCAATTTAATGCTCAAGGTCAACCGAAGTAAGTCGCAGCCATGAGTCGTCCGATTGAAAGCAATGTGATTGCCAGTCCATTAACCACCAAATTTATGAGCAGTTTTGTGCTGCTCACGATTTTGGCTGGACTAGGGGTAGGCATAGCACGGGTATTAATTTCCTTGTATGCCGTGCATTTAGAAGCCACCGAATTGCAATTGGGGTTAATTTCAGCAGCGCAAAATTTTGGCATTTTGATCATGGCATTGCCGATTGGCGTGTTGGTACAGCGCTTTGGATCTTTGAAAATATTCTGCATCGGCAGTGTGTTGGGCGCTGTGGTCTATAGCTTAACGCCACTCAAAGCCGGTGCATGGTATCTCTTTGCAGTCACAGCCTTAGTAAGTTTTGTCCTACCCATGCGCTTTGTTTCGATCAATACCGTTTTTTTGAGCAACTTAAAACGTTTAGGTCCAGCCCGTGCGGGTTGGTTTCGCGGTTCGCACATGATGGGATATTTCCTGATTGCGCCTGCATTGAGCGTGTTGTTGATCGAACATTTCGGCTATGGCGGAAGTTTTTATGTGGTGTCTTTGCTTTTTTTAGGCGCCTTGCTGTTGGCTCCGTGGTGCTTTCAACGTAGCACTCCGCAAGCGACGAATCGCCCGCATTTTCAATGGCGGGATATTGTGGCGCCTTTGGCACTCATCAAAACCCATGCCTCATTACGGATTGTTTGCACATTGGAATTTTTGAGCAGCGTGGCAAATAACTACTTTGGCTTTTTCATTGTGGTGATTGCTATCCAAAGTTTTGCACTTTCAGAGCCTATGGCGGTGATGCTGCTGACCGTACAAGGCATCGTCTTTGTGGGGTCTCTATTCAGTATGGGGGGGTTGGCTGAGCTGATGGGTTATCAAAAGTTTTATTTAATTGGCCTAAGCCTGATGGCAACGGCATTACTGATTTTAGCCCTAACCAAGATCACGCTGTTGATGTGGCCTGCTTCGGTCATGTTTGGACTAGGGCTCGGTATGTTGCATATCGCCAATTTTATGTCTTTCGCCCGAGTGGGTGAGCAAACCGCGATGGCAAAGATTTCTCCAATTTTAGCCCTCGTCGGACCTTCGGGTGGATTGTTGGGTGGCTTGATAGGCGCCGTATTTGGCGCACAGGTTGGACTACAAAATTTATTTTTACCGATCGGGCTGGTGTTTATTGGTCTGATTATTTTGATCAGCAAAGATCAGGAATTTATTCAATTTTTAAAACCTGATGTCTCAGAACAGAGCGTAAAAGGACAAGAATTATGAGCCTTACGGATGTATCTGCACATTCGGTTCCCTTGCAAAGTGACCGAAGTGCGTTGGATTTTTTTAAGACCTATTTAAAACTAACTTTGCAAGTGGCGTGTGGACTCCTGATGCCAGTTTTGTTGTTCGGTCTATGGTATGTGGCAACACTTAAACAGTGGTTGCCTGAGCAGATTTTACCTGCACCGAGTCTGGTGTGGCAAAGCACAGTCGAATTATGGCAAAGCGGTGAATTGAGTTTTCATTTTGCCATCAGTGCCAAACGTATTTTATGGAGTGTCTTGCTTGGTGCCAGTGTCGGGATTTTGCTTGGTACTGTGTTGGGATTAGCAAAGCGTAGTCGGGACTTTATTTTTCCGACGGTGAATCTTGTTGCGCAATTTCCCATAGTTGGCTGGATTCCATTATTGATGATTTTCTTGGGTATAGATGAAGCTTTAAAAATTGCAGCGATTTCTTTAGCGGTATTACCACCGCTGCTGATTGCAACTTATAAAGGTATTACTCATGTGCCGAATAGTTTGATGGAAGTGGCAGAGGTTTACCAATACAGCAATTGGCAGAAACTCAAAGAAGTGATTTTCCCAGCTGCACTACCCAGTGTGATCAGTGGTTTACGTCAAGGCATTATGCAGGCGTGGTTGGCATTGGTTTTTGTCGAGTTATTAGCAAGTAGTGAAGGAATTGGTTATCTCATGGTGTGGGGACGTCAGCTAATGCAGATGGACTTGATCTTCATGGCGATCATTCTGATTGGTATTACGGGCTATGTCTTAGATACCTTGCTGGCTTGGTTAGAAAAAACTGCGCGCTTTCACGCAACCCGAGTAGGAGGCAACTCATGAGCATTCTTTCATTACACGGGGCAGCGCACCAAGTCTTAGTTAAAGCAGCAAAAGCACTCGTTCTACCTGTGGCATTTATCGCACTGTGGGCTGTGGCTTCACAGCAAAATTGGGTTGATCCAAAGTTGATTCCTAGTCCATGGCTCGTGCTGCAAAAAGCAGTAACCGTGCTCCAACAACCGAGCTTTTTGACAGGCTTTGGCGAAAGTTTGGCGCGTAATTTTATTGGCTATGGCATAGGTGCGATAGCGGGTGTGTTATTTGGCATCTTGATCGCGAGTTCACGCCTTTCGAATTGGTTATTTGCACCGAGCTTTCATGTATTGCGTCAAATTTCGCTGTTTGCATGGTTGCCACTAATTTCGACCTTTTTAGGTGAGGGACATGGCGCCAAAGTGCTGTTTATTACCTTATCGGTGTTTTATCCCGTGGCGCTACACACCTTTGAAGGTGTGAGCAGTATTTCGCATAAATATCGTGAAGTGGCCGAAGTCTACCAATTTCCCAAGATATACGCGTTTCGTAAATTGATATTACCCGGTGCTTCGGCGCAGATTTTTGTCGGTTTACAACTTGGGCTGATTTTCGCATGGCTTGCCACCATTGGCTCTGAATTTTTATTGGCGAACTATGGCAATGGTCTGGGCAATATCGTGATTCAAGGGCGTCAGGCTTTTGATGTCGAACTGATTATTTTTGGCATGTTGCTGATTGGTGCTGTAGGCGTGTTGCTCAATACGGTACTGACTTGGGTTGAACGTAAAGTTTTAGCTTGGCAGCAGGTTGGATAGGAGAACATAACAATGAAAAAAAAGACAATCCATAAAATTCCCCAACTCTGGCGTAGCCTATTTTTAGCTGCCTTGATCGGTGGCACAGCCTTGGTTGGTTGCAGCACACAGCAAGTGGATGAACCTCAGCAAGTGGCTTTAAAAGAACTACGCTATCAAAGCTATCCGGGACTGGTATCTTTGCCTGAGTTGGCACAAGACTTGGGCTATTTAGGCGACATTAAACTCAGTTATGTCGGCACAGTACAAGGTGGGCCACAAGATTTACTCACCTTGGTGGCAGGAGATGTTGATTTCGCTGGAGCCTTTAATGGCGCTGTGGTGAAAGTTATTGCCGCGGGTCTAGATGTGGTCCCCGTAGTGGCATCTTATGGCAGTGATGCTGAACAAAACGTGGGTTTCTACGTGCTAGAAAATAGTCCTATTCGTAGCCCACGAGACTTTATTGGCAAGAAAGTCGCAGTGAATGCCTACGGGGCGCATTATGACTTTGTGGTGAAAGACTATTTGGCCCGTCATGGCTTAACTGATGATGAAATCCGTCAGGTCGAACTGATTATGTTGCCACCGGTGAGCTCAGAACAAGCTCTACGGAATGGGCAAATTGATATTGCGGTGTTCTCAGGCATTTTGGAAAAACGGGCCTTAAAACATGGTGGTGTACGTAGCATCTTTAAAGATATTGATTTATACGGCCCCTTTACCGCAGGGAGTTTTTCGATGCGTGGAGAGTTTATTCAAGAACATCCTGAGTTGGCTCGTACTTTTGTCAGTGGCGTAGCCAAAGCACAGGAATGGTTACACAACACACCGAAAGAGCAAATCATTGCTCGTATGGAAAATATTATCGAAAAACGCCAACGCAATGAAAATACAGCACTTATTCCATATTACACAGGTACAGGTGTTCACGAAGTCGGTGGTGTGCAAAAAGATCAGGATTTTGCCCCATGGGTGAGTGCCTTAGAAAAAGAACACAAATTAAAACCGAATCAAATTGAGGTCAGTCGTATCTATAGCAATGAATTTAATCCCTATGCGAAAGACCAAAAATCAAAAGGAATATAACAATGACCAGTGCATTACATTTAGATCACGTGCGTAAGGTATTTTCTGCACAAAACCATGTCGGCAGTAAAAACTATAAGCCTGAATTTGTTGCCGTAGAAAATGTCACTTTGGATATTCAGCCGGGTGAATTTGTTTCAATCGTGGGGCCAAGTGGCTGCGGAAAATCTACATTATTAGACTTAATTGCGGGTTTAACCAAACCGTCGACAGGGCAGATTTTACTGAGTGGCAAGCAGATTACTCAACCGGGTTTAGACCGTGGCATTGTGTTCCAGCAATATGCGCTCTATCCATGGTTAACCGCACTGGAAAATATCGAATTTGGTCTAGAAGCCAAAGGCGTAGCAAAAAAAGAACGCCGTGAAAAAGCCGAATACTATTTGCAGCTTGTGGGTCTCAGTGGCTTTGAAAAGCATTATCCAAATGAACTTTCAGGTGGGATGAAGCAGCGGGTTGCGATTGCCCGAAGTTTGGCTTATGAACCAGAAATTTTATTGATGGATGAACCTTTTGCAGCCCTAGATGCGCAAACCCGAGAAACCTTGCAAGCCGAGTTGATCAATATCTGGAAAAGCTCGAAAAAAACCATCGTTTTTATTACTCACAGTATTGATGAAGCGATTTATCTGAGTCAGCGCGTGGCGATTATGACCTCAAGACCGGGGCGAATTAAGGAAGTGATTGAAATTCCTCAAAGCCTGCGCAGCTCCAGTGAAGATGTCCGTTCATTGCCTGAATATGGCCGAATTCGCCATAAAATTTGGTCATTGCTCAGTGAAGAAGTGATTAAAGCGCAAGCCCTCGAAAAACATAAACAGCTTGCACATAACTAAAATATTCAGAGGATTTATTTATGTCATCGACTAAACAAGCCATCAGTTATACGCAATCGTATAACGACATTAAACCCAGACTACAATTCACTTGGTTAAACACGGTCTTTAAACGCACCATTGCCATTGTATAGCTAAATACCAAATAAATCATTACAGTAATCTTTAAATAATTTATCAATATCTTTAACTCTAAACTTAGTTCGAATCGCCTTGACTCGTGACCACATATTTTCTATTGGATTTAAATCTGGAC